>JBIIBR010000044.1:0-7990 GCA_044239285.1 Rickettsiales bacterium
CCAGTTTATTCTTATCGCTTGTCAATTTTGCATTTTTGGTCATTGATTTTCATCTACATCTGGGCGGGTCCGCACCATTTGCATTATACTTCATTACCAGATTGGGTGCAAACTTTGGGCATGACTTTCTCAATCATGTTATGGATGCCATCATGGGGCGGAATGATTAACGGCATGATGACTTTATCGGGCGCTTGGGATAAACTTCGCACCGATCCGGTTTTACGTTTTTTAATCACTGCGGTTGCCTTCTACGGAATGAGCACTTTTGAAGGTCCATTAATGTCGATCAAAGCCGTCAACGCTCTTTCGCATTACACCGATTGGACCATCGGTCACGTTCATTCGGGAGCGTTGGGATGGGTTGCCCTGATTAGCTTCGGAGCACTTTATCACCTCGTGCCAATCTTGTGGGGTAAAAAAGAACTTTATTCAATGAAACTTGTTAACACTCATTTTTGGTTAGCGACAGTTGGCATCGTGCTTTATATTGTTGCGATGTGGATTTCAGGAATCACCCAAGGTTTAATGTGGCGCACCTACAACGACATGGGAAATTTACAATATTCTTTTATCGATGTGCTTCGTGCCAGCCATCCACTTTATGTAGTTCGTGCCCTAGGCGGTCTACTATTTCTTAGTGGCGCTTGCGTAATGGCTTATAATTTTTATAAAACGATTAACGATAAAAACAACAATAATTTAATATAAAAAACATAATTTAAGAAATATTTTATGCTCAAGCATCATGATAAAATTGAACGCAATTCAATTATACTTTTAATTCTTACGGTCCTTGTAATTTCAATCGGCGGGCTGGTTGAAATCGCTCCGCTATTTCGCTTAGAAACCACTATCGAAAAAGTCGAAGGCATGCGCCCTTATACCCCACTTGAATTGGCGGGTGCTAAAATTTACAAAAGAGAAGGTTGTTACGGTTGCCACTCGCAACAAGTTCGCGTTCTTCGTGATGAAGTTGAGCGTTATGGACACTACTCTATCGCCTCTGAAAGCATGTATGATTATCCATTTCAATGGGGTTCAAAACGCACCGGTCCAGATTTGGCAAGGATTGGTGGAAAATATTCCGATGAATGGCACACGCGCCACTTGATCAATCCTCGCGATGTCATTCCTGAATCAATCATGCCCGGATATAAATTTTTAACCGAAAATGATGCCAAAATTGCTGGCATCGCCGACGACATGGAAGTTCTTCGCAAAATTGGCGTTCCATATACCGACGAGATGATTCAAAATGGCGTTTCCGACGCTGTAATTCAAGCTTCAACCGAGCGTGAATCAGAAAAATTAATTCAACGTTACGGCAAAAAAGTTAATGTTCGTGATTTTGACGGCAACCCGCAAAGAGTTTCGGAAATGGACGCCTTGGTTGCCTATTTACAAATGCTTGGAACCTTGGTTGATTTTACAAAATTTGAACCTTTAACCATTAAAGAATTTAATGATTTGAAAACTAAAATTGATAGCGAACAACCAAAAAATAACGAAAATAAAAATGCAAAATAACATTTGGCTCTTTATACAAAACAATGCACCAACCATCGCCACGATTTTTTTTATATTGTTTTTTTTAAATGTGGTTTATTCAGTTTTTAGAAAAGGACAAAGTGAAAAATTTAATGATTATGCTAAAATTCCACTCAATGATAAAGAAAAATCGATTGAAGAAGTTGATAAAAATCAACAAAAATCCAAACCTAAAAATAAAAAATGGTTTAAATTCATATCGCATAAATTAACTAATAATTAATTAACAATGACAGGACAAAAAAATAGCAAAGAAAATCAAAAAATTAAAAAATCTCTCGAAAGTTTCGGCACTACGGGGCATGATTGGGACGGCGTTTCGGAATATAACGTTCCCGCACCGCGTTGGTGGTTAATTGTTTGGATAATTTGCATAATTTGGGCGGTGATTTATTGGTTTTTTTACCCAACTTGGCCAACTTTAAGTGGCAACACTAAAGGCTCTTTAAATTGGACAAAATTTTCGGAATTATCGGGCGAACAAAAGATAATTGAAGATAAAAAAATCGTTTATCTCGAGCAAATGTCAAAAAAATCTTTAGAAGAAATTCGTCAAGATGAAAAACTCATGCAATTTGCTTTAAACACTGGAAAATCGGCTTTTCGTGAAAATTGTTCGGCGTGCCATGGACAAGGGGCGCAGGGCTATAAAGGCTATCCAAATTTAAATGATGATGATTGGTTGTGGGGCGGAAAACTTAGCGATATTTATCAAACTTTACTTTACGGAATTCGCTCGGGTCACGATTCGGCTCGCGTCAATCAAATGCCATCTTTTGGCTTAGATAAAGTTTTGAAAAAAGCTGAAATTAACGACACCATTGAATATGTTTTATCATTATCAAATAAAGCAGAATTTAACCCACGCGGTGAAGCGATTTTTAAAGGCAATTGCGTAGCGTGTCACGGTAATGATGGCAAGGGAAATCAAGCTCTCGGTGCGCCAAATCTTACCGACGCCATTTGGCTTTATGGCAGTGATAAAAAAGATATTTATTACACGATTTATTATGCTCGAGCTGGCGTCATGCCATTTTGGAATAACCGCCTCGATGATAACACTATCAAGAGCTTAACCTTATATGTTCATTCATTAGGTGGCGGGAAATAACTAATTTTCTTGTTGATAATTTTCGCGAGATCAAATTCCAACTTTTCGCTTTAAGCTTTCGTTACAAACTACCATAATAACATTTCCAATAAAAAAATATCACTCAAGGACTATTAATTTTTTGTTGGAAATATTATAAGCGCAACAGCTCGGGGATTAATTATTGCTCAAAACATATTTATCTTCATCTTCAACAACCTTTCCGCCCGCTTCTTTCAACAATAAAAAGAATGGTTGAAAAAATTCAAAATTGCTTTTTTTATAAATTATTTGTTCGATTTTTGCCGAAGCCAAATTAGCAATTTCTAAAGTTTTACAACCCAAATTGCGTGGCATAATTTTTAAAGTTTCCGCGAGTTTTATATCATCACAAACCGTCAACATCTCGGCTTTATTTATTCTTTTTGAAACTCGAATGCGACGATTATTTAAATAAGCGCCAAAACCTTTCTCAGAATAATAAAGTTCGCCACCAATAATTTTGGAAATTGCCACCGAAATTGCTTCGCTTTGACCATTGCTATTACGATAAATCAAGGCGATGCTAACGGTAAAATCTGTTGAGGCGCGTAATAAATTTTCAATGCCATCAACCACATGAATAATTAAACTATATTCCGCATCTTCTTGGTTAGAAACTTTTTGCCCATCGCTAAAAACGATATTAAATTCAGGACGAAATTTGGCAAAATCTTCGATCAAAACTTGCTTAACACGATTATAAGAAGCGCTAGTAAATTTCGCCGCCGAAGCAGGATTTGATTGCAGATTTTCGAGCTCAACAAAATCGCGAGAGATATGATTCGAAGCCTTTTCGATTGCCTTGATAATAATATTTAAATTAGCGCTAAATCGCATAAAATTTTATGAAAATTGTGATTGTGAAATAAATTTATTAGTATTTTTAACAGGTTTTAAGTTAAATTCCATGATTATTTCATCAAAGTTTTTTAAACGCACCAAACTATGTCCGAAAAAATTTTTGTCATCATGCCCTAAATTATCAGATCGATAATGGCTTCCGCGACTCTCTTTGCGGTTTAAAGCGCAGAATCCAACCGCTAATGAATTTAATAATAAATTTTCAAGTTCTAAATATGTAATTAACTCTTCATTCCAAAAAAGATTTTTAGTTAAGATTTTGTAATTTTTAAGTTTTTTCAATAAATCTTTGTTAAAATTAATGCCTTCTAAGATTAAATCATGATTTCTAAAAACGCCTAAAGTTTTTTCATTATTTTTTTGCATTAATTTCTTAATTTCACTTAGAGGCTGTTGATTTTTTGCTAAATCATAATTTTTTTCATCAACAAATTTTTTATAAAAATTTTCAATTTTTTCTTGAGCAATTTTTTGCGAAATTTTTAAAATTTCGGCAGAATTTTTTTGATTTAATTCAACATTTTTCGAAGCATTTTCGCCGGCAACTTTACCAAAAACAATTAAATCGAGCAAAGAATTACAACCCAAGCGATTGGCGCCGTGGACAGAATGACAAGCAACTTCGCCCACCGCCATCAAACCCGCAATCACGTTACAATCAACGTCGCAAGCCACGCCACCCATCGAATAATGAGCAGAAGGCGCAATCGGAATTAAATCTTTACTGACATCGAGCTTTAAAAATTTTTCAACCAAATCGACGGCTCCGGGAATTTTATTACGCAAAGTTTCTTTGGATAAATGACGCAAATCTAAAAAAAGATAATCGGAATTTTCGCCGGCACCATTGCCTTTAAAAATCTCCTTCGCCATTGATTGGGCGATGACATCACGCGATGCTAATTCCATCATTTTCGGGGCATAATCTTGCATGAAACGTTGCTGATTTTTATTGAGCAAATATCCGCCCTCACCTCTTGTTGCTTCAGTAATAAGAAAGCCCGAACCATAAATTCCAGTTGGATGAAATTGCACAAATTCCATATCTTGTAAATCGATTCCCGCCTTGAAAGCCAACGCCGTTCCGTCTCCGGTGCAAATAGTTGAAGAAGTAGTGTTGTGATAAATTTGACTATATCCACCCGTTGCCAAAATCACAATTTTTGCGGAAAAAATAATTAATTCGCCATTATTTAAATCAACCGCCAAACAGCCAAAACATTGATTATTCTCCACCAATAAATCGATAACAAAATATTCGTTAAAAAAATTTACGTGCTTTTTTAAAGCTTGTTGATAAAGGGTGTGAAGAATTGTTTGTCCAGTGTTATCCTTAGAGTAACAGGCGCGGTGAGCAATTTCACCCTTGCCAAAATCGGTGGTTTGCCCGCCATAAGCTCTTTGAGCAATTTTATTATTTTCGTCGCGCGAAAAAACTACGCCGTTTTTTTCGAGATAAATTATAGCGTCGCAAGCGTTCTTGCATAAAACTTCAACTGCATCTTCATCCGCCAAAAAATCAGAACCTTTTATGGTGTCGAAGGCATGCCATTTCCAATCATCTTTACTAACATTACCTAAACTGGCATTGATTCCACCTTTGGCTGAAACGGTGTGGCTGTTGGTTGGCAAAACTTTGCTAATTATTGCAATATTTTTCAAATTATTATCACTCGCTGAAATAGCACTCATCAAGCCTGCGCCACCCGAACCGATAATTAATGCATCAAAATACTTGCAACTTATGTCATAAATCATTTAAAAATGTATAAAAAATTTAACCTAAATTAATTTACAAAATTGATAAAAATAATTCTTTGCGCTTTTAACGAAGCAAAAAATATTCAAAAACTTATTCCTAGTATAATTCATGAATTTGAATTAATGCAACGGGAGTTTGAGATTATTTTTTGTCTTGATTGCTCAACCGACAATTCGGTTGAAATTATCGAAAATTTTAAAAATAAATGTCCGATAACAATCCTGCCGATCGAGAATCAGCGCGGTCTAGGCTTGGCTTATAAAAAGGCTTTTTTGCATGTTATTTTTAATGCCAAACCTGAAGATTTAATCATATCTTTTGACGCCGATTGCACTCATAATCCTTCACAACTTAAAGATATGATTAAAGTTTTTGAAGAAAAAACTTTAGATTTTATGGTGGCTTCGCGCTTTGTAAATTCAAGCTCCATCGCCCATTTTCCAAAATATCGAAAATTAATTAGCTCATCAATTTCTTTATTTTTACAATCATTTTTTCCAATTAAAAATTCACAAAATAAAATTAAAGATTACACTAGCGGTTATCGAATTTATAAAAATAATATTTTGCAAAAACTTTATAAAAAATTGGGAATAAATTTAATCACTGAAACTGATTTTACCTGCTTGATTGAGATTTTAATAAAACTCAATCAACAAAAATTATTAAACAATTTTGAAGAATACCCAATTCAATATGAATATGGTGAAAAAATTGGCGCGAGCAAACTTAGATTATCAAGAAATTTTTACAGATTAATCATTTTATCAATTAAACTGTTAAAGTAATTCTTTAAAAATAATTTTTAGGGATTAGAATCCGCAAAAAAAATTTTAACTTTTTATCTTTATTTTAAAAATGTCTAGCACAAGAAGAATTGTTATTACTGGAATCGGAGCAATTACTCCATTATCATCAAACGCCGAAGGAACTTGGAAAAAAATCATTGCCAATCAATCTGGACTTGGAATTATTACTATTTTTGATCCAACCGAATCACCGTGCAAAATTGCCGGAGAAGTAAAATATGGCGATGGCGAAGACTTATTCAATCCCGATAAATATATCGATCAAAAAGAGCAAAGAAAAATGGATCGCTTTATTCATTTTGCCGTTGCCGCCGCTGATCAAGCGATTGCCGATTCTGGTTATGTTGCAACTACCGACGAACAAAGATATCGCACCGGAATCATGATGGGTTCTGGAATTGGCGGACTTCCGGCAATTGAAAAAACCGTTATCACCATGAAAGAAAAAGGCATCAAAAAAATTTCGCCTTTTTTCATTCCGCAAAGTTTAATTAATTTGGCTTCGGGTCAAATTTCAATTCGCCACGGCTTTATGGGTCCAAACCACGCTGTCGTTACAGCTTGCGCTTCGGGCGCTCACGCCATTGGTGATTCTGCTCGCATGATTCAATATGGCGATGTCGATGTTATGATTGCCGGCGGTGCCGAATCAGCAATTTGCGAATCGGGAATTGGTGGCTTCGCCGCTCTTCGTGCCTTATCTACTAATTTTAATGAAGAACCAACTCGTGGTTCGCGCCCTTGGGACAAGAGTCGCGACGGTTTCGTAATGGGCGAAGGCGCTGGTGTTGTTGTTCTTGAAGAATTAGAACATGCCAAAAAACGTGGCGCCAAAATTTACGCCGAAGTTGTTGGATATGGCTTATCGGGAGACGCTTATCACATGACCGCACCTGAATCTTCGGGTCGTGGCTCAACTTATGCCATGAAACTTGCTTTACAACATGCCAAAATAAATCCTGAGCAAATTGATTATATCAATGCTCACGGCACTTCAACGCCACTTGGCGATGAAATAGAAATCGGAGCCGTCAAAAAAGTTTTCGGCGATCACGCTTATAAATTATCAATGTCTTCAACTAAATCAGCAATCGGACATCTTCTTGGTGCGGCGGGCGCGGTTGAGGCTATTTTTTCAATTCAGGCCATTCGCGACAATATTGCTCCGCCAACTTTAAATCTTGAAGATCCTTCAGAAGGATGCGATCTTGATTTAGTTGCCAACAAAGCTAAAGAAAGAAAAATTGACATCGTGATGTCAAATTCATTCGGCTTCGGCGGAACCAATGGTTGCTTGATCTTAAAACGATTCTAAAATGAAACATAAAATCTTAATCGCCTGCGCAACATTTTCGGTTATAACCTTCCTTTATATCTTCTTATCTTTTGCTTTCGTTGCCTATTTTAACGCCCCAAATTCTTATCATCGCGAAGATAAAAGATTTATAATCGATAGCGGTATGACTCTTCGCGAAGTGGTCGATAGATTACACCAAGAAAAAATTATAAAAAGCCCCGGAGCTTTCTTATATATAGGTCAATTAATCAAAGGGATAGATCCAAAAGTTCGATATGGCGAATATTTTTTTGAAAAAAACATTTCTTATTACAAAATTCTCCACAAAATGATTCGTGGTAATGTTTTCTTTAGAAAAGTGACTATCGCTGAAGGTTTATCCTCTCATTCCGCACTTGCAATTATCACAAAATCTGCTGGACTAATCGGCAATCCCCCAGAAAAAATTCGCGAAGGAAGTTTGCTCGCTGAAACTTATTTTTATTCATATAACGATACCAAACAAGGCATGGTTAAAAGAATGCAAGATTCAATGCAAAAAGCCATCAATGAACTTTGGGAAAAACGCGACAAAACTA
>JBIIBR010000152.1:0-3633 GCA_044239285.1 Rickettsiales bacterium
ATCTGATTCTAAAAAAAGAACTCAAACAGGTAATTGATTTAAGCGAAGTTGATAAGGAAGATTATCTTTTGTCAATGGAGCGAAGCGTCGTTAAAGATGTTGAGATAAAACAGCTTTTGCGAGGCGTTTTAACCGATAAAATCGATGACCGCGAGCTTTTCATGAAGGGGATAGATATTAGTTATTTCTATGAAGGTTATAGCGAATTTAGAATTGAGGATTTGTGAAAAATCTAAAAATTTGTAAATTTAATGCCTACCATTTAAAGCTGGGTTGATTTATAAAAAAAATTCTTTAAATTTTGTTTAAATTTTAAATCACAATTTAAAAATCATCATTAACTAAAACCTGAATTTATGACCAAAAATAAAATTAAAAAAACCAATAAAAATATCGCCAATAAATCTTCTAAAAAAACCGATTTAATAAAAAATAAAATTAATTTTTTGTCGAATAATGCTGGCTCTCAAATCAATCTCAGCACACCTCGAAGTCAAATCGAAATTTATCAAAATAAAGATAATAAAACTGAAATTGAGGTGCAATTTGATAATGAAACTTTTTGGCTTTCACTTAATCAAATTGCTGATTTATTTGGTCGCGATAAATCAGTAATTTCAAGGCATTTGAAGAATATTTTTGCTGAAAAAGAATTAGAGAAAAGTCGAACTGTTGCAAAAAATGCAACAATTCAAATTGAAGGAGAAAAGCATGTGGAGAGAATCATCGAATTCTACAACCTTGATGCCATTATCTCCGTCGGCTATCGTGTTAATTCTAAACAAGGTACGAGATTTAGAATTTGGGCAACCGAAAGGCTTAAAAATTATTTGGTAAAAGGTTTCGCCGTCAATGAAAAACGCGTTAAGGAATATCAAGAAAATCTTATTGAACTTCGAAAAACTATCAAATTAATTCAAGATTCGGTTGAATTAAAAGAGCTCTCAGCCCTTGAAAGTAAAGGCTTTTTAAGTATCATCACCAATTACACTAATAGTTTTATTTTGCTCAATCGGTTTGATTCTGATTCGCTTAATTTGCAAAAATTAGATAAAAATATCACTTATGAAATTGCTTATGAAGAGGCTTGCGAAGCGATTACCGAGCTTAAAAAACAATTGATAAAAAAGAAGGAAGCGAGTGAACTTTTTGGCAATCAAAAAGATCAAAGTTTTGCAGGAATTTTAGGAAATATTACGCAAAGTTTTGGCGGTGAATATCTTTACAAAAGTATTGAAGAGCAGGCTTCGCACCTACTTTATTTTGTAATTAAAAATCATCCATTTTCTGACGGCAATAAAAGAATCGGGGCATTTTTATTCATTTGGTTTCTTGCAAAAAATAAACATTCTTTGAAAAAAAGTGGGGAATTAAAAATTAATGATAACGGGCTTGTGGCATTGGCTTTATTGGTTGCACAAAGTAATCCAAAAGAAAAAGAATTGATGATAAAATTAATTATCAACTTAATTAATGAGCAATAATTTATAAAAATGAAAAAAGATTTAACTTATTCACAAGAATTCAATTTTTTATTGCTTCAAATAAAGCAAGCCAAACAACAAGCCTTTTCTCAAGTAAACACTATTTTGATTGAACTTTATTGGTAGATTGGCAAAACCATCAGTCACAAAGTGCAAAGCACGGCTTGGGGTAAAAGTGTTGTGAGTGAATTTGCTAAATTTATCACTCAAAATGATCCAACCATCAAAGGTTTTAGTGATAAAAATTTATGGCGCATGAAGCAATTTTATGAAACTTACCAAGATAATGAAAAACTCTCATCACTGTTGAGAGAATTATCTTGGACACATAACGCTATTATTTTTTCACGATGCAAAACTGCAGAAGAAAGAGAATTTTATTTGAAATTGAGCATTGAAAATAAGTTAGCAAAAAGGGATTTAGAAAGACAAATTGATGTCTCCACATTTGAACGCACCAAACTTAATAATTCAATTCTCTCACCGCTGGCGAGAGAATTATATCCAACTTTAGAAAATGTTTTTAAAAATAATTATGTCTTAGAGTTTCTAGGATTGCCAGAAGATCATAATGAAAGTGATTTGCAAAAAGCTCTCATTCAAAATATGAAAAATTTTATTTTAGAACTCGGTAAAGACTTTATTTTTGTTGGTGAAGAATTTCGTTTGCAAGTTGGCAATCAAGATTTTTTTATTGATTTACTTTTTTATCACCGAGGCTTGTCAGCGCTTTTAAAATTGAAATGTTGGCGCAAATCAAATTAAAGCTCTTTTTGCATTAATAAAGTATCAATCCATTTATCAAACTTAAAGCCAAATTTTTCAAGTATTCCAGATTGTTTAAAACCAAGTTTTTGATGAAATTTTATAGATGCTAAATTGTCATTGCCAGCAATAACCGCAAGCATTTGACGATAGCCCTTTTTCTTACATTCTTCAATAAGCTCAGAAAGCAAAAGATATCCGATTCCAAGCCCTTGATAATCTTTAGAAACATAAACGGATTCCTCAACTGTAAAACGATATGCCGACCTAGTGCGGTAAGGAAAAGCATAGGCATAACCCGCAACTTTATCGTCAATTTTAGCAACCAAATATGGCAGAGATTTGTCAACAGAATTTTTCCAACGAATCATTATTTCTTCAAGACTTGGCGATTCTTCTTCGAGAGAAATCGTGGTATTTTTCACATAGTAAGAATAAATTTTCTGAATTTCCATGAAATCACTTGCGACTGCATTAGTAATTATTAAATTGTCTTTTCTTATTTTCATAAATGTTATTTTGTAAAATTTTATAAATTATAAAAAATATGAGATCAAAACTTTCAAACGAAATGCAGGGAATTTTATGTATAATGAACCCCTCTCCTCAGTCACAACTTCTTAAAAACATCTAGACTTTTTTTTTAAAAAAAATTTTAAAAAAATACAAGAAAATAAAATTTGTATGAAAATATTTTCTAATATTTTATTACAGCTTAAGAATAAATTTTTTTCTCAAAAATTCAATCTTTTTTTCTATTTTCATCATTATAAAATACCCGTGATGGAGTCTTGTATTTCAGTGCTTGATGCGGTCTTTGATAATTATAAAACTTGATAAATCTGTCAATTTGAATTTTTAATTCTTCCAAATTATTACTTGGATTTATATAAATTTCTTCTTGTTTAATTGTTCGCCAAAATCTATTTATTACAAAAAATTAATCCATCAAATCCCCTCTCCTAAGCAAGTGGGGAGAGGGGAGTGCGGCGAGGGTTTTTTTCAAAAAGTAAATTAAAAAACCCTCTCCAATATTTCGTTTTGAAATAAAAAAAATTGATCCAATTCTCTCTTTAGATTTTTTATTTATTACAAAAAATTAATTCATCGAATCCCCTCTCCCCGCATGCGGGGAGAGGGTTAGGGTGAGGGGTTTTAAATGATAAATAAAGAAATCGTTTTTTTATAAAATTATTTTTCTTGGCTCGAAAGCATTTATTATAAAAGCTTTTCTGATCCCTTCCGCGGCTTCGCCACTTTTCTCAATTGAAAATTTCATTTTGATTTCGAAGACGACTTACCCCTGGGACCCGCGTCACTTTGTTCCTAATCCCGTTTCTCGCTAAAAATAGCCGTTTAGGCTATTTTTTTAACGCGAGAAACC
>JBIIBR010000008.1:0-14329 GCA_044239285.1 Rickettsiales bacterium
ACATTTTTGCTAACTTCATCCCAAGCACAACCACAACCAACTTCATTAGCGGAACAATTAGTTGGCGTTTTATCTTCACCTGAGACTCAATCATTTACAGCTTCGCAAGATCCGGCATCATCAGGACTGGTAACAGCGGTATCATCAAGTCTGGGTGAGGCGGGCGGAACATCATCGGCAATAACTTCAACAATAGTATTAAATCCAGATGGAACAACCACGGCAACAGAAGTAAATCCAACAACACAAGAACAAAGGATAACAATATTCGCAGCATCACCACAAGGAACGACGCCTCAAGTTATTTCATCAACCTCAACAAATGCCGATACCACCACAACAACAGCACAAGGATTATCAGCAGCAGCGACAGCAGCGGCATCATCATTACAGGGTGGGGTGGGCGAAACATCATCACCAGCAGCAGCGACAGAAGCAGAGCAACCAGCGGCATCATCATCACTAGAAGCAGCGACAGCATCAGGACCGGGTGAGGCGGACGGAACATCATCACTAGAAGCAGCGACAGCAGTGGTATCATCAGGACCGGGTGAGGCGGTCGTAACATCATCACCAGCAGCAGTGGTATCATCAAGACCGGGTGAGGCGGTCGGAACATCATTACCAGCAGCAGCGACAGCATCAGGACCGGGTGGGGCGGACGGAACATCATTACCAGCAGCAGCGACAGCAGTGGTATCATCAGGACCGGGTGAGGCGGTCGTAACATCATCACCAGCAGCGGCATCATCATTACAGGGTGAGGCGGTCGGAACATCATCACTAGAAGCAGCGACAGCTGAAGCGACGGTAGCGGCATTATCAGCATCAGCTTCAGCACAACCATCAACATCAACATTTTTTGCTAATGGATCAGATGTTCAAAATATATTAAGTTCATTGGGATTTGCGTCAAATTATTCTAATTTTATGCCAATGATTACATCTCTTGCGGAAAAAGTTCAAGTAGCGATCACATCAAAAGAAAATTTTCCAACTCCAAGGGAAATGGCAGAATTAGTAACAAATGCATATAATGAATCAAACGCAACAGAATCGCAACCTTTAGTTTCATCACAAGTATTAAATTACATGACTACATTTGCTCAAAGAGCGCAAACAAGTCAAAATATGCTTCAACAACAATTTGCTGAATTGACAACACCCATGGCAACACCTGCAACATCCCCACAACAAGTGCCAGCGCCCGCCACAACAAAAGCTCAATTGATGGAATCGCAACAATTATTAAGCGCTATATTCTCAACGCCAGCGCTAGAGGGACAACAAAATATTCCAGAATCAACACCATTGCCAATAGAATCGCAAAATGGGCTTGGAGCCGGACCAATTTTTGGTATTACAATATCATCTGCGTTGGCAATTGCTTTTTTGACTTGGTATGTTCCAGGAGTTTGGAGAAGATATAAACAAAATCAAGAAGGTTATGGAGGCCGTAATGCTGTTCCTGATGATACTGTTTTAGGCGAAGTGGTGACTCCTAGTAGTACTGCTACTCTAGGTTTTCCTGGTGCTCCTGCTCCTATGCCTGCATCTGCGAAGGGTGAGCAGGCGGCGATGGAGGCGGCGGTGGAGGTGGCGGTGGCGGTGGCGACATAACATTTAAAGATCTATAAAAATTTTCGCGTTAAAAAAATAGCCTAAACGGCTATTTTTAGGTTATTCGCGTTAAAAAAATAGCCTAAACGGCTATTTTTAGCAAATAACGGGATCATGAGCGAAGCGAAGCAATCCCAGTCGCGAATCTTTTTCGAAGAAAAAGATGAAGCGTTTTCACAAAAAACAAAATCTTAAAACCCAAATCTCATCGCGAATACGGCGATTTACTCGCCGTGAAGCGATTCAACTAAAAAGCTAAATTTGCGTTAGCAAATTTAATGCGAAGCAGGTCCCAGTCGCGAATCTTTTTCGAAGAAAAAGATGAAGCGTTGTGATAAATTCGGTCGCATCATTTAAGGCATATCATCATTTAAACCACATCATCAATTTAAGGCATATCGTTTCCAATCTTAAATCAGGCGATTGAATTTGAAGGCGAGTCTGCGTAAGATTATTCGCGTTAAAAAAATAGCCTAAACGGCTATTTTTAGCGAATAACGGGATCATGAGCGAAGCGAAGCAATCCCAGTCCGCGAGTCGTCTTCGAAATCAAAATGAAATTTTGATTGAGAAAAGCGACGAAGCACCAATCCAAACAATAAGTCAATTCAACTTCTTCCTAAATTTGCTTTAGCAAATTTAATGCGTAGCATGATAAATTCTCCTCGCATCATTTAAGAGTGGAAACGATATATTAACGTGCAAAAAGTTGGGATATATCTTTGAATGCCTTAAACTCCAACGCATTTTCGCTGGGATCGCAAAAAAACATGGTAGCCTGTTCTCCGGTTTGACCTTTAAAGCGAATATAAGGTTCAATCACAAATTTAATCGAATTTTTTTTAAGTTTTTCGGCAAATTCATGCCAAGTTTCCCATTCTAAAACCACACCAAAATGGGGAACGGGAACTCCATGACCATCGACATGATTAACTATTTTTTGAGATTTTTGTTGATTTAGATGAGTAACGAATTGATGTCCAAAAAAATTCCAATCAATCCAATGTTCGCAAGAGCGACCTTCTTGCATTCCAAGCAACTCACCATAAAAATTTCGAGTTAAGGCGAGGTCGTTAACTGCAACAGCTAAATGGAAAGGTTGAATTTTATTGTTCATAATTTACTTTAATTCCCCATTTTTTGCCAAGATATTTTTCAATTTCTTTGCGATCTTCATTGTTGAGAGAGCGGTTGAAAACAATCATTTCACCAAGAAGACCATTGAAGAATGAAGTTGGAACAGCATTGTCGCTGGTTTTTCTAGCTCCGATATAAAGTCTATTTGAACCATCGGAATATTTTTTATCATCTTCGATTAGTTTACTTGTGTAGCCCTCATTAACTTTAGAAACACTTTCTAAATAACCATTTCTGAAAGTTTTAATATTTGAGGTGTCTCCCTTCACCATAGGTGTTTGATAAATTATTAGCGAAGCAACAATTTTTTCATTTTGAACAACGAAGTCAATGCCACTTGTGGTTGCATTGGTTGATCCACAAGTTCCAGAAGATGAAGCTATACCAAAATTACCTTTGGAGTTAAAATTATAACCAACATCAAATTCTCTTCCGCATTCCGCAGGTTGATAAAGAATTGAACGCTTATCATTTGAAGTAACTGTTTTAGGTTCAAACACAACAAAAACACTGGCGGAGCGATAAGTTAAAATTGATTGCTCAACATTTTCTGAAAAGAAATAATCATCTTTTCCATCAAATTTTATCGAAGGTAATCCATACATTCCATTTGAAGTGTAAATAGGCTTATAATCATCAACATTTTGATCAAGATTTATTCTATCGGAATAACGAACTTCAGCTCCATTCCAGCGACTAATTTTGTCGCCATCATCAATTTCGCTTTCAAGAAAAGCATCTGCTGCGGTGGAATCGTACCATGTTACGATGTAGTTAATCCAAGGCATCGCGGAGCTTTGCGTAACATTTCTGGCGGTCGCTATTCTCATGGCGCCAATAATTCTTGAAGATTGAATTAATCCAGCAATCATTATCATAACAATAACAATCACAACTGATAATTCTACCAAGCTAAAAGCTTTATTTTTTTTGCTCAACATTTATTTCGATTAATTTAAAATTTATACCCTTGTAAAACTTTTTATATTAATTATATTTCGAGTCAAGTTTTTTTATAAAATTCTTGTTACAAAAATCTTCAAATAAATTATTTTAAATCTTATGTCAAAAGTTATTGGAATCGACTTGGGCACCACGAACTCGTGCGTTGCAATCATGGAAGGAAAAACTAGTATAAAAGTAATCGAAAATGCAGAGGGTGCTAGAACCACTCCATCAATAGTTGGATTTTTGGCGAATGGTGAAAAAGTTGTGGGATCGCCAGCAAAAAGACAAGCAGTTACTAATCCGCAAAATACCATTTTTGGTATTAAGCGTTTGATCGGCAGAAGATATGATGATCCATTAACAGAAAAAGATAAAGGCCTAGTTCCTTACAAAATAGTAGCTTCAGCCAATGGCGATGCTTGGGTTGATGTTAAAAATGAAAAATATTCTCCAAGTCAAATTTCAGCTTACACTTTAATGAAAATGAAAGAAACGGCAGAAAGTTATTTGGGTGAAAAAGTTGACAAAGCGGTGATAACCGTGCCTGCATATTTTAATGATTCGCAACGTCAAGCAACCAAAGATGCCGGAAAAATTGCCGGACTTGAAGTATTAAGAATAATTAACGAACCGACCGCGGCGGCTTTGGCTTATGGCTTCGACAAAAAAAATAATGGACAAACAATTGTAGTTTATGATTTGGGGGGTGGAACTTTTGACGTTTCAGTTCTTGAAATTGGTGACGGAGTTTTTGAAGTAAAATCAACAAATGGCGACACTTTTTTAGGTGGCGAAGATTTTGATATGAGAATTTTAAAATATTTAACCGATGAATTTAAAAAAGATAATGGAGTCGATTTATCCAAAGATCCATTGGCATTACAAAGATTAAAAGAAGCTTCGGAAAAAGCAAAAATTGAACTTTCTTCAACTTTAGAAACCGATATTAATTTACCCTACATTACTGCCGACGCTTCTGGACCTAAGCATCTCAACGTAAAATTAACTAGAGCAAAATTAGAGCAATTGGTCGATGATTTAATCGAACGCACAATTAAACCTTGTGAAAATGCTCTTCAAGATGCTGGATTAAAGGCTTCCGATATTGACGAAGTTATTTTAGTTGGTGGTATGACTAGAATGCCAAAAGTAATTGAAACTGTAAAAAAACTTTTTGGCAAAGAACCAAATCGTAGCGTTAATCCTGATGAAGTCGTGGCAATTGGTGCGGCGATTCAAGGCGCGGTTTTGCAAGGTGATGTCAAAGACGTTATTCTTTTGGACGTAACTCCGCTTTCGCTTGGAATTGAAACAGCGGGCGGTGTTTTTACAAGATTAATCGATAGAAATACCACGATTCCAACCAATAAAAGTCAAGTATTTTCAACGGCGGCCGACAGTCAAACGGCGGTTACAATTAAAGTTTTTCAAGGCGAAAGAGATATTGCTTCTAACAATAAATTACTCGGCGAATTTAACCTCGAAGGAATTGCCCCAGCACCTAGAGGAATGCCACAAATCGAGGTTTCATTTGATATCGATGCCAATGGCGTCGTTAAAGTTTCCGCTAAAGATAAGGCTACAAATAAAGAGCAACAAATTCGTATTCAATCTTCGGGCGGATTATCTGAAGAAGAAATTAAAAAAATGATGCGCGATGCCGAAGAAAATGCTTCTTCCGACAAATTGCGTAAAGAAGCGATTGAAGCAAAAAATCAAGCCGATTCTTTGATTTACGAAACCGAGAAATCTTTGCGTGAACATGGCGATAAGGTTGATTCTTCGACTAAAAATCTAATCGAAGAAGATCTAAAAAATCTCAAAGAAATTTTGGCTAAAGCCGATGCAAATGTCGATGAAATTAAAAAATCGACAGAAAGTTTAATGCAAAATAGCATGAAACTTGGCGAGGCGATTTATAAAAATAGTCAAAATCCTCAACCAAATCAACCAAATCAATCAGGTGAAGCAAGCGCTACGGAATCAACGGCTAATGATTCTGCGGACGGAAGTGGAAAGGTTGTTGATGGCGAATATGAAGTAAAGGATGATAAAAAAAGTTAGGAAATATATTTATTAAACAAAAAACTTAACATTTAAATATTATATTATATTATAAACCGCCTCTTAAAAAATTTAAGGGGCGGTTTTTTCTTGTTTTGAATCATAAAAATCATCGAATTTTTAAATTTGTCGCAATAATTAGAAAAACATTGAAATAAAATTCTACAAAGCAAAAATTTAACTTTGGAATTAATTTAAATAAAAGCACATCATCAATCTTTTTTAATCCAAAAATAAATTTAAATCGATTTTTTTAACAAGTGAAATGTCAAATTTTCTAAAAAAAATTCGCGAAGATAAAAAGATTGGTCAAAGCGAATTGGCTACAAGAATAGGTGTAAGTAAACAGTTGCTATCGGGATTTGAAAATGGTAGAAGTGGAGTTTCGAACGAGGTTTTAAAAAAACTTTCCGAAGCTCTGGATGTATCGCCCGATGCTATTTTGCTCGGCAAATCCACCAAGCCTTTCGACGACGTCGGTCGAAGACAGCTTTCCGAAGCAATGAACATGACTTTCAAATTTTATGGCGACGAATTCGATAAAGATACAATTATAAAAATTTCCACCGAATTATATAGCATAATAGTTGACTTTGATGAATTAAAAAATGATGCTGAACGTGATAAATATAAGAAATCATTGGAAGAAAAAATCGCCGTCGGTCTCGCTTCAAAATGCTTTTTAAAACTAAAAAAATAAACCAAAAATATATGCAAAAATCAAAAAAAGATCTTGCCAGAGAAGAGCTTGAAAAAATTTATGACAATAAATTCAAGTGGGTTCAAGCAGGTAACGCCTTAAGAAATCGCCTCGGCGATTCTTTGAATACCAATCCAAAATTGAAATGGATTTTGCGTTTATCGATTATTGGAAATATAGGAATTTGGCTTACTTTTATTTCAATAAATTTCTAAATTTTTATGACAAAAAATAATTCCGATTATCATAAAAAATTTATTTTATATGTTGAAGATGAAAATGTTCAAGCCAAAGTTTTTTCAAAAATAATTGAAAGTGAAGTAAAGAATTTTGGATATGAAGTAATTGTTTTTGGCAATGGAGCTGATTTTATAGATTTACTAAATTCAAATAATAAAAATTATAAAATTGAACAATTTGGTTTGATATTGCTAGATTTGTCGATGCATGATTATTCTGGAATTGCAATGCTTAAAGAGGCCAAAGCTCGAAATTTAAAAACCCCGATCGCAATTTTTAGCGCCAGAGAAGATGAGGTAACCAAAGAAAAAGCTATTGATTTGGGGGCTAAAGATTATTTTATAAAAGGCAAAAATTTAATGGAACTCGAAAGGTTGCGCAAATTTATTATTGAAAATATAGAATATTAAAAATCATCTTTAATCTTCAATTAATTTGAATCTTTCCCCACATCAAACTGCAAAATAATCTCTTTCCAAGAATCGTATTTCTCAATTGGTAAATTACGAAGAGGGCTACATAAATCTAGTGCCCTTTTGATATTGTCGATAACAATTTTGTAATCTTTGTGAGTCGGGTTGTTATATTTCTCAAGATCAACCATTTCGTCCAAATCATTCTGAATGTAGCCGTCTTGACTAATTTCGATTCTTATTACAATTTTAGTTTTGCTTTCGAAGCCAGATTCTTCTAAGGCTCTTTTGTAGCAAAGTTTAAGTTGAGATTGAATATTTATAGTTTCTCGAATTGACAATGTTGAGCCTTTTTCATCTTCAGTAACATTTTTAAAAGCTTTTAAATTCATAACTTTAAAGAAATCTTTAACATCATCTTTTTTATCACTCTTTTTATCGCCAGAAGTCTCCACCACTTCTTCTTTTTGCGGTTTTATTTCATCTTTTTTGAAATTTTCGGCAATTTTTTTCGGAGTTTTTGGTTTGATTTTTTCTTTCTTATTATTTTTTGGAAGTAGTTCTTTAGGCGCCTCGGAATCTTTTATTTCCTCTTGCTTTTCTTCAATTTTTTCCGGAGGTTTTTCTTCGATTTTATCAGGCTTTTCCATTTGTTCATTAATCGGCGGGACGCCTTTGCTATCAACGCTTATAATACTTACTAAAATTTCTTGTTCGGTTTCAATTTCTTTTTGATCTTTTTTAACGAAAGCAAAATAAATTGCCGAAAATAATAAGAAATGAATGAATAATGAATATAGGATATTTTTTATCATTTAAAAATTTATTTCTTATTTTGTCGCGCTATGTCGCAAGTGTTTTTATGTTATTATTTTGGAAGTTCAGTTACTAATACAACTTGAGCAAAACCCGCCATGCTAATTGTTTTAACAACATCCATGACCTTTCCGTAATCTAAAGATTTATCCGCTCTTACGAAAATTTTACGAGTAAAATTATTGGCTGAAATTTCTTTAAGACGCGATGCTAGAATACTCGATTTTATTGGATCATCTTGCAAAAAAATGGTGCCATCGGATTTAACGGAAACGGTTATGGTTTGTAATTTTTCTTCATTGGCGGTTTCGACTCCTTGGGGTAAGTTGATATCGACAGAGCTTGTAAGCATTGGAGCTGCAACCATAAAGATTATTAGCAAAACTAGTAAAACATCAACAAAAGGCGTTATGTTGATGTCGCTAATTACCGCTCTTTTATTGCCATTTTTTTTTGGTGAAGAAAATGCCATTTTTTAAATTATTCGTTATCGTTGTTTTTTATCGTAAATAATTTATCGGATATTTTGCTTTGAAAATCAATGTTTTTTAATTGAATTGCGATTATTTGTTCGAGATCGTTTTTTACTTCCATTTTTACAAATTCAAATGGATCTAGTTTAAAAATTAAACTAAATTCCCCCGCTTCTTTACGATTTTTTTTCATCACTGAAACTTTAATTTCATTATTACTTTTAGTAACGTTGGTTATTTCAACATCTTTGGCGGAAAATGAAATATTGGGGCGGGTTAAAAACGATGCCGGAGTAGTGTTGGTGCTGAGCCTTGAAACTTCATCAAGTTCGATATCTTGATATGATAAAATTGCGCCATTAACTACGATTAAAACTTTGGGATCTGCCAAATATTCAACCCGCATTTTGCCAGAAGATTCTTTGTTGCGTGACAAGTAAAACTTTCCTTCGACGATGCTACCATTGCTATTTTGAATGAAGCGACAAGTTAGAGTTTTGATGTTGTTAAGAAAATTTTCAATTTGCGTAAGTTCTTGCGAATATTGATTTAAAAATTTTGTTTCCGCAAAGGCTGATTGGGTTGTTGATATACAAAAAAAAGCTATGCACAAATTAAGTGCATAGCTTTTTCTTATAAAATTTTTTAATAAATTATACATCTTTGGAGTAATATAATTTTTCATTAAGTCCACCTTCGGTTTTATCAACGATTAAAGTAATGGCGCTATCGCCCGTGATGTTGATGGTGGTGCGAACCATGTCTAAAACGCGATCGACTCCAAGGATTACAACGATTCCTTCAACGGGAATGCCGATTGAACCCAAAACCATGCTCATAAAAATGATCGATCCACTAGGAATTCCAGCGGCGCCGATTGAACCAAGCGTGCAGGTTAAAATTAGCATCATATAGTTTTGCATGGTTAAGTCGATGCCAAATCCTTGTGCGAAAAATAATGCGCAAATTCCGAGGTAAATCGCAGTTCCGTCCATGTTAATGCAAACACCAAGTGGCATTAAGAAGTTCGAGTTGGTTTTGGAAACCCCCAAACGATCTTGAAGCTGAGTCATGGCAGTTGGAAGTGTCGCTTTACTGCTACTAGTTGAGAAAGCTAGTGATTGAGTAAAGAATATTTTGCGATAAAATGGAAATGGTGAAATTCTAGCAAAAAATGCAATCATTAATCCAAAAATAATATATTGAATAAGGCAAGCTAACAAAACTGTAAATATTAAGCGTGCTAGAGAGCGAAGAATTTCGGGCCCTTGATCGGCGATCGAAAATGCCATATAACCAAAAACTCCAAGTGGAGCAAGTTTGATAATTATTTCGATGGTTTTAAAGAAAACGGCTGCTCCAGAATTTATGATATCTTTGAGTGGCTTGGCTTTTTCACCAACCATATTAATAACAACTCCAAGGAAAATTGTGAAAACAATAATTTGAAGATATTTATCTTCTGCCATTGCTTTAATTGGATTGGTTGGGATTAATTCGATTAAAAAATCTTTGGCAGATTTTTCGGTTTTGGCAACGGCCAAAGTATCGGTGAAAGCTTTGCCATTATCGACCTCAGATTGCTTGATGAGTTCCTGCATATTTACGCCTTTTCCCGGCTCTAAAAAATGACCTGCGGTAATACCAATTAAAACTGCAAAAACTGCGGTTAATATATAAGCACTAAATCCTTTGATACCGACACGAGTGAAATTGCCTTCACCGCTAATTGAAGTTATACCAGAAAGAAGGGCGAAAAAAATCAAAGGAACGATGACCATTTTGATAAGATTCATGAATATTGTTCCGAAGACTTTTAATTCACGAGCAACGTCTTTTTCAAGAGTTATACCGGCGATGACGCCTAGAGATAGACCGATAAGAACTTGTTTCCAAAGTTTCATAAATTTATTAATTTTTTAGTTAAAGAATTCGATTTTTCTGGAGCTTTCATGCTCATCAAAAGATCATAATTTATTTAGTTTTATTTTTGAATTAATATTTATAAGGAGATAAATTTGGGGGTACTAAAATATTTTTAGTTTAAAATTTAAATCCAATTTCTAATTCTTCATAAATTTTTTATTTCAATTAACCTAACTTCATAAAATTTTAATGTCAAAATTTTTTTTATATAAATTAAATTAAGATAAATTTTAATTTATAATTTGACTTTGAAAAATTCTTTTTTATTTTATAAAAAGTGAAAATTAAAAAAATATGATAAGCAAGCTTTTTAAAGTTTTAACCAAATAAAACCATGAAAAAAATATTATTAACATTAACAACTATCCTCGCAATATTTTCAAATCAGCAAGAGGCTCTTAGTGGAACTAAATATACCAATATCGGAACGGGAGCGATTACGGGGGTTTATTATCCAGCTGGCGGAGCGATTTGTCGACTTTTAAATCGCGGGAGAAATGAGCATGGAATTAGATGCTCGGTTGAGTCTACGGGCGGTTCAGTTTCAAATCTTAATGCCATCAGAAATTCAGGAATTGAATTTGGAATCGCTCAATCTGATTGGCAATATAATGCCTATAATGGTTCGGGTTTTTTTGCTGATCAAAGTCCATTTAAAGAATTGCGCTCAGTTTTCTCTCTTTATACTGAGACCTTTACTATCGCAGTTTTAGAAAAATCCGGAATAAAAACTCTTGACGATTTGGTTGGAAAAAAAGTGAATTTTGGTCCGCTTGGATCTGGTATGTATGCCACTATGGAAGTTTTAATGAGTGCAAAAAATTGGAAAAAAGAAACTTTTTCAACAATTAGTTATCTTCAGCCTTCGGAACAACCAACGGCTTTGTGTGAAGAAAAAATTGATGTTATGATTTATGCCGCTGGAAATCCAAATGGCGTATTGCAAGAAGTCACGCAAACTTGTAAAGTTAAATTGATTCCAATCGATAGTAAAACTATTGAAAGATTAATTGAACTCAATCCTTATTACGTAAAAGCAATCGTTTCAGGGGGCATGTATGCCAACAATCAAGAAGATATTGAAACCTTCGGAGTTAAGGCAAGCCTAGTTACTTCGGAAAAAATTTCTGATGATGTGGTTTATAATGTTACTCGTGCAGTTTTTGAAAATTTTGATAATTTTAAAACCCTTCACCCAGTTTTTTCTTCGCTTAAAAAAGAAGATATGGTTAATCAAGGAAATTCTGCGCCAATTCATAATGGAGCTTTAAAATATTACAAAGAAGCTAAATTATTAAAATAATTTCAATCATATTTATTTTAAAAAATGGTTGCAATAACTAGATATTTAATATCTTTTTCGCTAATTATTATTTTACTTTCTTGCGCTTCATATAGTCCAATTTTTGATAAAAATAAAAAATTTTTAGATGTTGGTAAAAATATTGCCAATCAAGATTTTGAATCATGCAAAAAAGATGCGGAAGATTATTTAAAAGAATATAAAATAAAAAAAGTCGCAAATGAAGCTCGAAGAAAAGCTTTGGTCGGCGGTTTATTTGGCGGTTTGTGGGGATTGGTATTTGGTAATTCAACTCAATCAATTATTCGCGGAGCGGTAAGCGGATCTATATTTGGCGCGCTTTACGGCGGAATATCTTCGTTAGGTGAAGATAAAATTAGTCCCGATGAAACCAAAAAAAGATTCATTACTCGATGTTTAAATCAAAAAGATTACGAAATTATTGGATGGTATTAAAATGACAAATATTTTTTCTTATCGAGGCGTTATGCCGAATATTAGTGAGGCTTTATTTATCGCTCATAATGCGGTGATTACGGGCGATGTTAAAATTGGAAAAAATTCGAGTGTTTGGTATGGTTGCGTTTTGCGTGGCGATGTCACTAAAATTACCATCGGCGACAATACTAATATTCAAGATAATTGTGTGTTGCATGGCACAAGACCAAATCATGCGCAAAATAAAACCGGCTCTGAAGGCGCTCCAGTTATAGTTGGAAATGGTGTTACGATTGGACATAGCGCCATTATTCATGCATGCATCATTGAAGATAATGCTTTTGTTGGAATGGGTTCAATAATTATGGATTTAGCGAGAATTGAGCAATATGGCATGTTAGCGGCGGGTGCAGTTTTGACTCCTAAAAAAATTATTAAATCTGGAGAAATTTGGGCAGGAAATCCAGCAAAATTTTTTCGTCAAATGACCCAAGTCGAAAAAGATTATATTAAAGTTTCGTCACAGAATTATATTGAATTAGCTAATGAATATCGCCAAAAATAAACCCGCAAAAAAAAATATTTTCTCCTTATTAAAAAAACATTATTTTAAGGCTTTTTTAACGAGTTTTTTTTTGATTTTTATAACTTTCGCAATAGTTTTTTTTGTAATTTATTATTGCGACATTTTTTATAAATTTAGCGATCTCGCCAAGGATAGAATTATTCAGGCTCCGCAAACCGCTTTAATTATAACTCCGCTATTATTTTGGATTTCGGCTTTTTTATGTAAAAAATATGCTTTTAATCCTTTTGGAAGCGGTCTCGACAACGTAACTTTCGCTTTAAAAAAACTCGAACAATATCCTAATAAATATAAAAAAATTGCAAATTTTATTGGATTTAAAATCGCCTTAATAACCTTTGTGAGCTCATTAATATCAACTTATTCGGGCGGATCTCTTGGTCGCGAGGCGCCGTCAATAATGATCGCGGTTAGTTTGGTGGTTAGTAGCGCTTATTATTTACGTAAATTTTTATTAAAAATTGCCTTAGAAATTTGGATTTATGTTGGCTATGCGATCGGCTTATTTATCGCCTTCAACGCTCCAATTGCTGGAATTATTTATGTTGTCGAAAAAATTATTAAAAACAAATGTAAAAATTATTCTAAAATTTTTATTTTAATATTTTTTGTGGTAAGTATTTCAGCGCTTTTGTTAAATAATAGTTCGGCGATTTATCCAATTAAAAATGTCGATAAAATTAGCTTTGAATATTTTCATTACTTTATTTTTCTTACAATAGCTTGTAGCGCTTTTTCATTTTTATTATTAAATATTTGTAGATATTATTATAAAAAAATAATTATTATAAAGAATTATAAATGGCATTTTTTTCCATTAATTCTTGGGGCAATAGTTGCGCTAATTGGCATTTATTTTGGAATTTATTCGGTCGGCGGAGGAATTAGAACCACCAATCAAGTGATTACAGATCCGGCAATGTTTAGTTATAAAGAATTCGTCGGAAGATATTTATCAACAATTTTTACTTACATCACGGCAAGTGCCGGCGGTCTCGTCGCTCCATCGATTACAATGGGAGCGGTCGCTGGTTCAATTTATGCTTCTTTTTTTGAAAATATTCCTTCATTATTTTTTGTAATAGTCGGAATGACGGCATTTTTATCGCCAATTTTAAATGTACCAATTACTTCAGCAATTGTTATAGTTGAGTCAACGCGAATTGATTATTCAAATTTTATAATTTTAGCAATTATTTCTTTAATTTCTTTTTTTCTAAATATAATTCTTCAAAAAACATATTCTAAAATTCGTGTCAAATTATTTAAGCCAACAACAAATTAATGAAATATTTCAACTGGCGATCGAGTCAGGAGAGATCGCAAAACAGTTTTTTCTTAAAAATAATTTTGAAATTTTTAACAAAAATGATGGCTCTAAAGTTTCGTCCGCCGATATTGAAATCAGTAAATTAATTCAACAAAAAATTTTACAAATTGCGCCAAATATTCCAATAGTTTGCGAAGAAGGTCAGCTTCGTGATTTTGATGACGAAATGTTTTTTTTGATTGATCCCATCGATGGCACTTCAAGTTTTGTTAATAATAATGTTGAATTTTGTATAAATATTGCCTTAATTAAAAATCGTAAACCAATTTTTGGTTTGATTTACGCTCCTTTGTTTGAAGGTGGAAAAATGATTTTTAATAATCATCAAGATCAGT
>JBIIBR010000154.1:0-3602 GCA_044239285.1 Rickettsiales bacterium
TAGCGATTTGCTACCACCAGATTTTTGTTGGAACATTTGTAAAACTTTTTCGGCATCTTCAAACGGCACCGCAAAAAATGAAAAACTTTCGAGAACTTTGACATCATCAATATGACGTTGACTAACGCCCGTAGTTTTCTCGATAAATTCAACTAATTTGCGCGGATCCATATTATCGTTGCGACCTTTGGCAATAAAGAGACGAGCCGTTCCTTTGCGATCGACATAACCGCGTTTTTCTTGATCGCCAATTGGGCGATAACCTGAAATTCCGCGATCATCATAATAAAAATCTTTGTTCTTTTTATAAGAACCGGTATCGTGAATTTCATTGTAACTTTTTTCGCTCAACTCATCTTTAAAGGCAACCTTCAAAAGAGCTGATAGAGTAGTTTTAGCGTCAGGATTTTCTTTCAAAATTTCTTCGGCAATTGTATCTAAATCTTTCGATCCACCTGCTTTAATAATTTCAGAAATCGCCCCTTTAATTCTTTGCTTTTTGCTTTCAATTACATCGGCAACATTTGGCACTTTTTGCTTAGTGATTGTAGCGTTGGCAATTCTTTGAATTGAAGTAAGTTTGCGATATTCCGATGGAGTAATTAAGGTGATGGCGATTCCAGTTTTGCCAGCTCGACCCGTGCGTCCGATACGGTGAACGTAACTTTCGGGATCTTGCGGAAGAGAATAATTGATAACATGCGTTAAATTATCGACATCGATACCACGAGCCGCGACATCGGTTGCCACCAAAGTGGTAATTTGTTTGCTACGAAATTTTTGCAAAACTTTTTCTCTTTGTCCTTGTGATAAATCGCCATGAATTGCTTCGGATCTGCATCCACGACTAGCGAGTTTGTGGGCGATTTCATCGGCATCAATTTTAGTGCGACAAAAAACCATTCCATAAAAACTATCTTCAACATCGATAATGCGAAACAAAGCTTCAAATTTATCGGATTGCGAAACTTCAAAATACATTTGTTGAATATTGGCGCGACTAATTTGGTCGCTCATCACCGAAATGATTTCATATTCATTCATATATTGCTTAGCCAAACGTTCGATGTGGCTCGGCATGGTTGCCGAAAATAAAACTGTTCGACGCGTTTTTGGCGATGATTTTAAAATAGTTTCGATATCTTCAACGAAGCCCATATTTAACATTTCATCGGCTTCATCCAGAACTATGAAAGAAACTTTTGAAATATCAAGAGTCTTGCGCTCTAGGTGATCAAGGATTCTACCCGGAGTTCCAACCACAACATCAACTCCTCTTTGTAAGCGTCCAATTTGGCGATCGATTGGTTGACCGCCGTAAACTGCCACGATTCCAGTTTTTTGATTTTCCGCAAAAGAGCTGAGCTCTTCTGTTACTTGAATTGCCAGTTCACGAGTTGGAACTAAAATTAAAGCCTGAACTTTTTTTGATTGCGAAACGATGCTTTCAATAATTGGAATCCCGAAGGCGGCAGTTTTACCAGTTCCAGTTTGAGCTTTACCAATTAAATCTTTGGTGTTTTTGAGTAAGAATGGAATGGTTTTTGCTTGAATGGCAGTTGGTTCTTCAAAGCCTTTTTTACGAAGAGATTCGAGCATGATTTCCGAAAGACCTAAATCACGGAATTTATCTAAATTTGGCATATATTTTTGCTTGTGAATTAATTTTATTTATGAAAAAAAATAATTTTTTTAAATCTTACTAAATAAAGTTTACATGTCCAGACATTATTATTTAACGCTAGAGAAAGGGGCTTTGGGCGAAGTAAATTCTTAACGTTTTGTAGCGAATGAATCGCCGTATTCGCGATGAATTTTTAAGTTTTTGAGTTTTTGTTTTTTGTAAAAACGTTTCATCTTTTTCTTCGAGTGCTATATTATTTAACACTAGAGCCAATTGCTTCGGAGATATTTTTAAAGCCGTCCTTTTTTAAATTTTCACTTAATTGTTTTTTGATTTTTTCAACCAATGAAAATCCCTGATAAATAAAAGCTGAATAAATTTGAATTAATGATGCGCCATTTTTTATTTTAGTGTAAGCATCTTCGGCGTTAGAAATTCCGCCGACGCCAATTAAAGGAATTTTACCGTCGGTTAAGCGATAAAAATTTCGCAAAACTTCATTGGATTTTTTAAAAAGTGGTTTGCCACTCAAACCACCAATTTCAAAGGATTTAGGGCTTTTTAAATTTAAATCACGTGCGATTGTAGTGTTGCTAATTATGATTCCATCGATGTTGTTGTCGATAACGATTTTAGCGATATTTTTTTGTTGTTCAAATTCAAGATCGGGAGCGATTTTTAATAAAATTGGCGTATTTTTGTGTGAAATTTTTTGTAAATTATTTTTACATTGAGAAATTTTTTGCAAAAAATCATTGAGTAAATTTTCATTTTGGAGATCACGTAAATTTTTAGTATTGGGCGACGAAATGTTGATAGTGATGTAATCGGCGTGATTATAAAATTTTTCGAGAAGTAAGATGTAATCGGAAGAGGCGTCGACAGTATCTTTATTTTTGCCGATATTAACTCCAATTATTTTTGCAGAATCTTTATTGATTTTTGAGATATTTTCGTAAAAATAATTAGCTCCTAAATTATTAAAACCGAGACGATTAATTATGGCATTATCCTCAATTAAGCGAAAAATTCGCGGTTGTTCATTGCCGGTTTGGGCAATTGGAGTTATAGTTCCCGCTTCGACAAATCCAAATCCAAAATTAAAAAGTGAATTAATAATTTCGGCATTTTTATCAAAGCCAGCCGACATTCCAACTGGATTCGAAAAATTTAAATTCCATAAAGAATTATTTAAATTTTCATAATTTTTTGATGTCGCTAAAAGCGCAGAAAATTTTGGAAAAAATCTTAAATAATTTAACGCTAAATTATGAGCTTTTTCAGGTTCGATTTTGAAAATTAATGGACGAAAAAATTGATAAATATTCACGACGAAGTTTGGTTAGTTTTTTTATTAGAAAGAATCAATAGAGCGGTAAGCGACGCAACGATAATCAAAATAATATCCGATGTTCTTTTTAAAATAATATTATCAGAAAGTTTGTCTTTAAGTTTGGCGCGTTTTCTTTCGTTTTTTTCCAATGCGATTGCAACATTATCAGAATTATTATCATTAAATTTTTTGCCCAAATAAAATTTTTTGACTGCAATGTGAACGGGATGAGACGGTAATATTAAAGGGTTGACTGACAATTCATTTTTGCGATCAATTTTCTTTTGTTGAATTATTGAGCTAATTTCGGGCATACTAATTGCAATCAATAAAATACAGATTGTGGTGCCGAGAATTGTGATGCCGATTGGTCCATGAAATTTTATTAAATTTTTTTTAGTCGGCGCACTTTCTTCGTCGCGTAAATCGATTAAAAAAGATTTATTATTTGATATTAAAAACAAAATTACCATTGAATAAATGCTGATTACCAAAACTATTTCTTTAAAATTGATAAAATATTCTAAATAAATATTGAAGAGAAGAATGATGGTTAAATGCGAGGAAATGAGCGCTATTACTCTAGTGGTGCGGGTTTTGATAAAAAATAAAATGGCCAAACTTATAGCCACAAAAATTAAAATG
>JBIIBR010000155.1:0-3548 GCA_044239285.1 Rickettsiales bacterium
CAAAAATTATTTTTTTGCATAAAAATTGACGACAAATATCATTTAGCCAGTCATTTAAGAGATGCATAATTGCTATTTCATTATGTTCGTTAGAAATATAAAAATCAAGGATTTCGCAAGTTTTATAGCAAAAAAAATTATGTTCAATTTTGCAAACAATTGTTCCAATAATTTCTTGATTATTTTCATCAAAAATTATGGCAATGTGATGATTTTTTTGAATTTTTTCAAAAATATCATCGATTAAATTAGTCGAATTAAAATTAAAGCGCTGTTGTGCGTTTTTACAATATTTTGCGATATCGATCTTAGATAATAATGTTTTTAATTGCATTTTGATGATTGGTAATTAATTTTCGATAAATACCAAATTAAATTTTCGAATTAATTTGTTATAGCGCTATTTATAAAGTCAATTAATTCTATGGTCAAGGGGCTAAATAATATTAAATTTTTAGAAAAAAATTCAACTAAATATCAATATTTAATTCAAATTCAAGAAGCGATAAAATTAGATTTTATTCACGCCTTGATTGATTCAAATCAAATAGAAAAAGCAGTTAAATTAAAATTTTTAGAGTTACAAAGAATTAAAAAAAAGATTGATTCCAAAGAAAAAGATTGGGAAATTTTTAATTTTTATCAAAAAGCAAAAGAAAATAAACAAATATTTTTACAAATTTTAGAATTGGAATCGAAATTTCAAGAAATATTAAGAAGATCAAGAAAATCAGCGCTCAACGACATAATTTCTTGCTATAAAAACGAAGCGAAAGACGAGCAATTTTCCTTTATCGAATTGTTAAAAAAAGCTTTTGAAAACAAAATAAAGCCCGAAATTTTGCAGGATTTTTTAATTAAAAATTTTAAAGCTTTTTTCAGTTTGACCGCTCATCCAACTAATCCAACCAGCCTTGAATTCACTAGACTCGGATATGAATTTGATGAAATTATTTCTGATAAAAAAACTCTCAATTTCAAAGATCTTCAAGATATTTTAAAAAAAATTATTTTATGTTCGGCGACGAGTCAAAAAAAATCATGTTTAGATGAGATGATCGAAAGCGAATTGGCGATAAAAAATATTAAAATTGCCAATAAAGAATTGCATAAAAAATTAAAATTGGAAATAGCAAATTCGCCATATAAAAATCAAATATTTTTGCCAGAAAAAATTTGTGAAACATCGTTATGGAGCCATGGTGGCGATGGCGACGGCAATCCAAATATAAATGCAGAAATTTTAAAAATTGGCATTGAAAGAATTAAAAAATTTAGGCTAGAATCGACAATTGATTTAAGGCATGATGCTCAAGATATTGAAAATGCGGTGGCGGAAATTTTACAAAATTTTGCAGTTAAATTTTTTCTAAAAAATGATGAAAAAAATAAAATTAAAATCTTGCATGAATTTTTAGAAAATGAAATTTTAATTGATAAAATTAATCAATTTTTAATAAAAAATACCAACAATAATGAAATTGTTAAAAGACTTTTGGTTGTAAATAAAGATCCACTTTTAATTGATAAATTTATTATCTCCAATCATCAAAATGTTAGTCAAGTTTTGATGGTTTTATTTTTGCTAAAAATTACTAAAAATTTTCAAATAAAAAATCATGTAATTGATATTGTAACTTTGTCTGAATCGGTTGAGGATTTAAAAAATATTTTTGCGATTCAACAACAATTAATTGCCAATAAATTTTACCAAAAATATTTACAAAGAGCTAAAAAAATAATTGCGATGATTGCGAAGAGCGATACTGCTAGAGTAGGTGGTATAGCCGTTGATTATTATCAAGATCGAGCAACGGGACAAATTTTAATGTTGAAAAAAATTGCCCTTGAAAAACATAATTTAGATCTGGACATTTATGTTTTTAACGGTGGCGGTTATGCTTTGCAAAGAGGTGGCGGGCGTTTTGATGAAATTATCACTCGTCAACTTAATTCGGCATGGGAAGTTGCCGAGGAGATCGGGGTTGATGAAATCAATTTAAAGCCAGCAATTACAACGATTCAAGGGCAACAACAACAAATTTTATTTGGGTCTTTATCGATCTCGCAAAACACAATTGAAAATTTTGCTTTGCATAATTTATGTGCTTCTTTGAAGGCTTCTGGATTTATAGAGGGAGATAAAATTTGCAATGCAAAATATTATAAAATTCGTCAAGAATTTTGCGATGAAGCGATTAATTCTTATCAAAAAAAATATTTTTCTAATCAATATTTTAATGAGTTGTTTTTTAACTCAAACCGCTTGGGAGTAATGCTTGGAAATCTTAGTTCGCGTCCGTTAAAACGTGGCTCGAGTCAAAAAAATATTTTAACTCCGCATAAATATTGCGATCTTTTGGAAGATATTTTGACATTTAATATTTTTACAACTAGGGCAATAACTTTAGATCGAACCATTGCCCATACCGGCACTTTCGCCATAATGTTTTTGGGTTTGTGCGAATCTTTTAATAAAATAATTACCAAATATAATTCAAAAATTTTGCTCGATCTTTATTTCTGCAACAAGCCTTTTCGTGACTTTATTCGCAATCAAATTATTGCTTTGAATATGGTTGATATTAATTATGCGTGGAAAATGCTGATTGGCATTGACCGCCCTAAGGCTGAAGACATTATTCAATTATCAAAGATTTTTGCCGATGAAAAAAAAATGCAAACTTTTTCCTTAAAAAAACGTCAAAAAATTACCATGGCGTTTTTAGATTTTTATATTTTCGAAGTAGCGAAGAATATTGCTAAATCTATCTTCAATCAAGATTTGGAGCTTGATTATGAGCGCTATGATTTGAATAAAATTTTAGAAATTTATAGCGCAAATTTGGCAAATGAAATGCAATATTGTAAAAATGAAAGTGTTTTTACCAAGCTTTGCGAGAGCGATTGGACCAGTTTTTTAAACGATAATCGCGAGAATGTTTTGGACGATTTAGACTTTAAAATTATACATAATTCTTATATCGCCAACAATATTATTTTTAACGCGCCACTTACAATGGCAACGATTTTCACTTCATTTAAAAAAGATTCACACGAAGTTCATAATTTTCTTGAAAAAATTTCTGATAAAAGCTTGTATTTTTAAATAAATTCTAATATTTTTATTCGCTAAAAAAATAAAAAAACTTAGAAATAAATATGTCAAAAAATAAAATCAAAAAAGTCGTTTTAGCTTACTCTGGCGGTCTTGATACCTCAGTTATTTTAAAATGGCTACAAGAAAATTATGGTTGCGAAGTTGTAACTTTTACCGCCGATTTAGGGCAGGGTGAAGAGCTCGAACCTGCGCGCAAAAAAGCTGAAATGCTTGGAGTTAAAGAAATTTTTATTGAAGATTTGCGTGAAGAATTTGTGAGCAATTATGTCTTTCCAATGTTTCGCGCCAACGCTTTATATGAAGGCGTTTATCTGCTTGGAACTTCAATTGCGCGCCCATTAATTGCCAAAAGACAAATTGAAATTGCTAAAATGGTTGGAGCTGACGCCGTCGCTCATGGCGCTACTGGCAAGGGCAATGATCAAGT
>JBIIBR010000156.1:0-3443 GCA_044239285.1 Rickettsiales bacterium
ATATTTTATTCATCGATGAGATTCATCGTTTAAACAAAAATGTTGAAGAAGTTTTATATTCGGCGATGGAAGATTTTAAGCTCGACATCATTATTGGCGAAGGTCCGTCGGCTCGTGCCATTAAAATTGATTTGCCAAAATTTACTTTAGTTGGAGCTACCACGAGGCTTGGAGCTATCGCCAATCCGCTCAAAGACCGTTTTGGCATTCCTTTACGCATTAATTTTTATAACGTCAAAGAGCTCGAACAAATTATCGAAAGAGACGCTAAAATTTTAAATATTGGCATCGAAAATTTAGCCGGTAAAGAAATCGCCAAACGTTCGCGCGGAACGCCTCGAATTGCTATTCGTTTGTTAAAAAGAGTGCGTGATTTTGCCATTAACGCGAATCAAATAATGATTACGCAAAAAATTGCCGATTACGCTTTAACGCAACTCGAAATTGATAATTACGGGCTCGACGCTTCCGATCATCGTTATTTGCGTTTTATCGCCGAAAATTATCGCGGAGGACCCGTTGGCATTGAAACCATCGCCTCGGCAATTAGCGAAGAAAAAGACACGGTTGAAGATTCAATCGAGCCTTATTTAATTCAACAAGGTTTTATTGAAAAAACTCCGCGCGGTCGCGTAATCACCGAAAAAACTTGGAATATTTTTAAAAATTTATGACTCCAAAAAAAATTTTATTAATCATCACGGGAAGTATCGCTTGTTACAAATCGATTGAATTAATTCGTTTACTCAAAAAAAAATCATTTGAAGTGAATTGCATTTTGACCAACGGCGCCAAGGAGTTTATTACGCCACTTTTAGTTTCGGCAATTTCTGGCACCAAAACTTTTGATCAATTATTTTCTGCCGATGATGAAATTTCAATGGGTCATATTAATTTATCGCGTCAACATGATTTAATCGTGATTGCGCCCGCCAGTGCTGATTTCATTGCTAAAATTGCCAATGGTTATGGCGATGATTTGGCGAGTGCGACAATTTTGGCGAGTGATAAAAAAACTATTTTTGCCCCCGCCATGAACGAAAAAATGTGGCTCAACGACATTACGCAAAAAAATATTAGCAAAATTTTACAAAATAATTTTGCGATGATTGAACCCGAAAAAGATGTTTTAGCTTGTGGCGAAGAGGGTTTGGGAAAGATGGCGTCGCCTGAAAAAATTGTTGTTGAAATTGAAAATTTTTTCAAAAATCAAAATATTTTGGCAGGAAAAAATATTTTAATCACCGCGGGCTCAACTATTGAACCAATTGATCCGGTGCGTTTTATCGGCAATAAATCTTCGGGCAAACAAGCCTTAGCCATTGCGAAAATTTTAAACGAAATGGGTGCAAATGTTAAAATAATTGCTGGCAATTTAACGCAAAATATTAACCCATCTTTAAAATCAACAATTTTTGTCAATACTGCACAAGAGATGTTTGAGGCGGTGAAAAATTCATTAGATTCAATAGATGTTTTTATCGGTTGCTCCGCCGTCGCCGATTATCGCGTTAAAAATTATTCTACGCAAAAAATTAAGAAATCTAATAATCAAAATTTAACTTTGGAACTTGAAAAAAATCCGGATATTTTAGAATTTGTTGGAACGGCTTCAAACCGTCCTGCTCTAGTTGTCGGATTCTGCGCCGAAAGCGAAAATCTACTTGATAATGCCAAGAAAAAATTAATAAACAAAAATTGTGATTTAATCGTGGCGAACGACATCGAAAATGGCAAAATTTTTGGAAGTGACTTCACTTCAGCTTTTTTTGTTGAAAAAAATCATCACAGCGATTTATTCAACGGCACCAAGGCTCAATTAGCGCAAAATCTTGCTAATATAATTGTAAAAAAAACAAATAAATAGTTTTCTAAATCATTTATTTGTTTTTGGAATAAAATATGTTTCATTTAGAAATAAATATTTTTAATTTAGAAATAAAACATATTTATTTATTGTTTAAAATAAAAAATTTTTCTAATTTTCTATAGATTTTAACTTTTAATTTATAGAAAATTATGACAAATAATAATGGTAGTGTTTCTACTTGGACTAATGTTGGCGATAATAAGTCCAGTTCTAGAAATAAATCAGGAAATTTTAACAGAGATGTTTCGAATTGGCTTCCTCCTCATGAAGAGTCTATAAAAAAACCACAAAATTCTTTAAATAGAAATCAAAATAGTGATTTTTTTGCTAATAGCATTATTAGAGTTTTTGCTGGCGAACCACAAAGAAATGCCCCGACAATCGCAGGTCAAAAACGGAATCAAAGTTTAGTTGATTTTATTTTTGGAGGTTTAAACGCTCAAGGACCCGCCACGAATAGCAATCCGGTGCCACATCCCACTTATCAATCCTCGCAAAATCAAGGGAGTTTATTTGATTTTCTTGGAAATCCTTTTGGAAAGCCAAAAACATCAATTTCTCCTGAATCATCTTCCATTATTGGAAAAGCGAATTATTTATATGTTTAAATTCTAAAATTATGACTTCAAATTCACGAGAATCTTCGCCCGCAATGCCTAACGAAATATCTTTTGGCATCGATCCCGAAGCGCCTCTTATTTTTGGCTCACTTGAAGAGTTTTTGAGAGGGCTTGATGATGAGTTAAAGAAAATTCCGGAGGAAAAGCCTAATATTTACACCAAAATTCCGCCACAAAATCAACTCCCAAATAATAAAGATAAAAAGTTTGAATTAGTCCAATCGGGAAGCTTTCTTGATTTTTTTTTGGGTGGATTTAATGCAAAAAAAAATCTAAATCAAGCGCCATTAAAAGATCCACCAATTCCACTTGATATGCTTAAGGCAAATCACCAACATAATCAAAATCCATTTCTTGATTTTCTCGAAAGTTGTATTCCAAAAGAACAGAAACCCTCGAATAATCCAAGCAAAGCTCGAAGTAACAATTTATCAGAATTGCCGCAATCAGCTCGTTATTGTTAATTTATATTATGCCAAATTTATTATTTAAGTAAAAATTTTTTATAAAAAAAATTAAAATTGATGCGATTGTCCATAATTCGCAATAAACCATGATAATTCTTGATAATTAAGCTCTTCACCGATGGTGCGTAAAATATTTTGATGATACTCCGCCAGCCATTTTTTTTCAGGATAAGTGAGCATTTTAAAATCGATTAAACTAAAATCAAAAGGCGCTAAAGTTAAAGTTTCAAAACATAAAAAATTTTCATCAAATTCGGTTACGAGCATAAGATTTTCCAAACGAATTCCATATTCGCCTTCTTGGTAAAATCCCGGTTCATTTGATAAAATCATACCAATTTGCAAAGCTTGATGCGAATTTTTGCTAATCGAGCATGGTCCTTCATGCACCGATAAGAAGCTTCCAACGCCATGCCCCGTGCCGTGATCATAATTTTTTCCAACATTCCAAAGATGCGAGCGTGCTAAAATATCTAGTTGTGCGCC
>JBIIBR010000022.1:0-10098 GCA_044239285.1 Rickettsiales bacterium
TCAAAGGGTTTGAGATTATTACAAAAATTACAACAAAAAAAATCCAAAGATGTTGATTTCTTGATTTTGTTTTTAATCGACAATTTTTCCAAATTTTTAATTAAAAATCGGTGATTTTTTAAGTTATTTTTGTAATTTTTGTATGGTTTTTTTAGAAAAATTTAGAATATTTTTTATTTTAAAAACAAAATCAAGAAATCGTCTTTTTTGAAATTTTTCTCTTTTTTAATTTTTGATATAATCTTAAAATCTTTGTTGCTGTAAGTTTTTTGACCCCTCACGGCTCCCGATGTGCAACGCAGTTGCAATCGCTCGCCCCTCTTCGCTAAAAATAGCCGTTTAGGCTATTTTAAACGCGAGAAACCTTCACAGCGAAATAAATTCGCCCATTCACGATGAGATTTGAATTTTTATTTAATCATAATTTTTATTTAAAAATTCATCAGCTTTTTTTTGCATAAGATTTAAACGCTCGGTGATGGCTTTTTTTTGCTTCAAAAAATCTTTGTCATCAACAAAATTTTTTTCAACTTCAAAATAAATTTCATCAACGACAAAACATAATTTGGAAAATGGCAAAGGAATTTTAAACTTATCCCAACTTTTTTTAATAATTTTAAAATTTGAAGATGAATAGGATAGGGCGATAATACTAGATTTTGTAAGTCGTGCGATATTTATTAATTCGCCATTAATTTGTTGATTAGGACCCCTTGGCCCGTCTGGCGTTATTCCCAAAGAATAACCATTTTTTAAACCGTCAATTATTTTTCTCATACTTGAAAAATCAATCCCGCGCGAAGCTTTTCTGCCAATTTTTGTTGAGCCTAAAATCGAAATTAAACCAAATTTTTCCATGACCATTCCAACAAATTTTCCGTCTCCATGTCTCGATGCCAAAGTCATAAAATTATGGGTTTTTATTTTTTTCCTAACTTTGCGCGCAAAAAAAGGTATCATCATTAAACGATTATGCCAAAAAGCAAAAATTATTGGTTTTTTAGATTCTATTTTTTCATAAATCTTTTCTATTCCAATAAAATTTTTAGTGCTAGTTTTATAAACAAATAATAAGTATGAATATATGATAATAGTTATAATCTTTTGAGCAAAGAAACCATATGCTATTTTTCTTAATAATAACTTAAAAATTGCCTTAACTTCCCAAAGCTCAATTGTAAATTTCAAATTTGATAAAGGAATTTTTATAATCATCTATGAAATATTATTGTTTTTTTTGAAGACTTTATTTAAGCCCTGCACTTCGGTTAAAACATCTTTAGCAATCGGCGCCGCCGCCATTGAGCCACTTTTGCCATGCTCAACAACGACTGAAATAGCATATTTTGGATCGTGCACGGGAGCGTATCCAATAAATATGGCGTGATTGGCGTTATTTTCGCTTTCGGCTTTTGTCATTTCTTTTTCTCTTTTGGAAATTACTTGCGAAGTTCCGGTTTTTCCGGCCATTTCAAAACCCTGCGCTAATATTCTTTTGCCGTAAGCCGTTCCACCTGGTTCATTAACAACTTTTTTCATGCCTTCTTGCACTAATTTTAAATAATTACGATCGACAATTGGATCATTTTTTAAAGCATCATATTGTTTGAAAATATTGCTATTGCGAACCAAATATGGCTTGATCGGAACCCCGCCATTAGCAATTCTCGAAGCCACCACCGCGAGTTGCAAAGGCGTTGACAAAACATTTCCTTGACCAATTGCAGTATTCAAGGTATCGCCCTTAACCCAAGGTTGATTAAATACTTTACGCTTCCATTCGTCGGATGGAACCATTCCTGATTTGGCGCCGTATAAACTTATATCAAATTTCTCGCCAAAGCCAAATCTTTTTGACATTTCTGTAAATTTTTCATAACCAATTTGATTGGCAAGAGTATAAAAATAAACATTGCAAGAATTCATTATGGCACCAACTAGATCAAGAGAACCATGCCCTTTTTCTTGCCAACAATGGAAAGTTCTTTTGCCCAATTGATAAGAACCATTGCAATAAACTCTGCTTGAAGGATTATATCCCGCCTCAAGAGCGCCAAGCGCCACCATTAATTTGAAAGTTGAACCCGGTGGGTAAAGTGCCGAAATCGGCTTGTTATTTAAGGGCTTTTTTGGATCTTCATTCAGCTGTTTCCAATAATCTCTAGAAATTCCTTCGACAAAATTATTAGCATCGAATGACGGAGAAGACACATAGCTGAGGATTTCACCCGTCTTAACATCCATCACCACAACCGAAGCAACGTCATTTTTTATTCTTTCCGTAACAAATTTTTGTAAACCAAAATCTATGGTAAGATTAATTCTTGAGCCATCGATTGGTTGCTTTACTGAAAGGGTTCGCAGTGGAACCTCATGAACGTTAACTTCGACATATTTAACGCCATATTTACCTCTGAGCGCCGCATCAAAAGTTTTTTCAATCCCCGATTTTCCAATTCTAAAATCTGGGTGCATGAATAAATTTTGTTCACTTTCTTCAATCTCTTTTTCAGCCGGCAAAGAAACGTAACCCAAAAAATGCGCAGTCTCATATGGGTAAGGATATTTTCGAATAATTCCGCTTTCGATTGAAACCCCCGGAAGCTTGTGAAAACTGGTCTCAATTCGCGCCAAATCATCCCAACCGAGATTGTCGATTAAAGAAATAACATTTTTTCTTTTAGCATTTTTTATTTTAACATAAAACATTTTTTTATCTTCTTCGCTACTGCCAAGAATATTAACAATTTTTTCAATTGCTTCTTGAACATTTCTCTTTTTATCAAGATAAATCAATAGACGAAAATTGCTTTCATTGCGCGTAAGAGGAAGGCCATATCTATCAAAAACAGTTCCGCGTCCCGATGGATTAATTAAGGGCTTGATTCGATTGCTATCAGATTGATTTCTATATTCATCATGTTTCCAGATTTGTAAATATCCGAGACGCATTACAAGGAGACTCGCAAGCCCAGATTGAGCCATTCCAAGTATCATCGCTCTTCGATTAAAAATTTTATTTTTTCTAATATCGCGGAGCATTTTATTCTCCCAATAATTTTACGCTCAGATAATCAAAAAGTATGTGCATTAAAACATAACAAAAAGATGATAAGATTAATTGCATAAATAATGATCCAATCGCGATTGGCTTGCCATTTAAGATAACAAAATATAGTCCATTTCATACACAAAAATAAAAAACAAAAAGCTACAAATTGTTGCCAAATTTGTATAAAATTTTCACGAACTAAAATTCTATTATTAAACAACATAAACAATCTAATCAAAATAATATAGCAAAGCGGGGTAAGCCCCAGAATGTTGCCATTTAAAGCGTCCGCCCATATTCCTAGAAAAAAAACAAACCACAAACTGAATTTATCTTTAAAAACCGTAAAATAAAAAATTGCCATTAAATCAAGCATTGGCATGATATCAGCGAATCCAGAGATTTTAATATTTGAAAGATTTAGAATCGTTAAAAAGATTACAAAAAGATAAAGTAAAATAATTTTTGTAAATGATTTTTTTTCAAGCATGATAATAAAAAACAACGTTGTTTGCAATTATACCAATAGTTGCCTAGCAATTATTTTTTATTTGGTAAAATAAATTTACTCAAATTTTAACTAAATTGATATTAATTTATTCTATCAAGAATAGAAATTGTATTTTATAATTCTAGTCAAATAATTTACTAAAATTTTTTCTTTTTCTTTTTTTCCAATTGCCTTCGTGATAAGCGCTCGACGCCAATAAAGGAATTACCGATGTAGCCTCGGCATAAACCATTTGCTCGTAAGCAGTATCAACCTTACCCCAAGAACAAGCCTCTTTCAAAGTTGAAGAAGAACAAGCTCCGTCTCTTTGATCAGCAACAGTAATTTGAATTGCATATTTATGCATATCAACTTCTTTACCCAAAATTTCTGCACAAACCACCGTATCTTGTACGAAATTTTTTGGCACTCCACCGCCAATCATCAATAATCCAGTAGTTCCGGCTTTAATTTTAATATCAGTGAGCTCACGGAAATCACGGATTGAATCAATCGTAAGATGCGCTTTTGGATTTTTAACTTGATGCAAAACTAAACCAAATCCGGCTGAAGAGTCAGTAAAAGCTGGACAAAAAATTGGTACATTATTTTCATAAGCTAATTGAATTAGCGAATCTTTTTTCTTAGCATTTTTTTGTAAATATTTTCCCATTTCGGCAATGAATTCGCGCGATGAATAAGGTTTTGCCTTTAATGAGTTGGCGATTTCAAAAATAGCGTTATCACATTTTTGTAGATCTTGTTCATCGATGTAAGTATCGTAAATTCTATCGATATAATTATCGCGTAAAAATTTATCATCGATAAAGGGCGTTCCTTGATAATGCTTGAATCCAAGCGCTTCAAAAAAATCCATATCAACAATCGAAGCTCCCGTAGCAACGATGGCGTCAATCATGTTATATTTAATCATGTCGGCATAAAGCTTCATGCATCCGCCAGCAGAAGTCGAGCCCGCTAAAGTTAAAATATTTGAACATGATTTATCAGCCAACATCATGTTAAAAATTTCAGTGGCACGAGCTAAATCTCTGGAAGTAAAAGACATATCATCCATTTGTTTAATTATTGGACGAGCATCGAAAGATGTAATATCGATATGCTTAATTTGTCTTTTTAGCAAATCTTTTTTTGTAACTTTTTTAGCGGTCATAGCGAATTAGAATTTAAATTTGTTAGATGATTCTTGAGAAGATGAAGTCAAATACATCGACTCGAGCGGTTCGTCCTTAACTTCAATTTGGATGTTTTTATTGAAGCCATTGAACTCGGTTCGAATGCTTCGCGAGTAAGCTCCAAGCTGACCGATTTCGATGTAATCTCCTTCGCCAATATTTTCTGGCAAATAAAATGGACCCTTCATGGTGTCAAGCGAATCGCAAGTTGGACCATAAAATCCGAAAGCATCTTTTTGCGAAGAAAGTGCCGATTTTTTCGCAACACGAATGGCTTTTGTGTGATAAATAAAACCCGGATAACCCGCGTCAAATAAACCACCGTAAGTTCCATCATTAATGTAAAGCATATTATTTTTACGCCCTTCAACTCTAACCACCAAAGATCCAGCTTCAGCCACCAAAGCTCTTCCCGGTTCGCACCAAATTTTACATTTACCACTTAAATTTAGTTGATTGATTGAATCAAAAATTTCATCAAAATAACTTTGAAGATTCGGCGGAGTCATGCCCGGATAAATTGATGGAAAGCCACCACCAACATCGAGCACATCAAGATTAACTTTGGCGTTCTCAACTACTTCTTTGGTAATCATGATAGCGTTTCTATATTCAACCGGATCCATACATTGAGAACCAACATGAAAGCAAATTCCAAGTCTTGTAGCTGAAGCGCGAACTTTTCTCAACAATCCCACCGATTCAGAAGGAAGAATTCCAAATTTTCCAGATAAATCAATTGCTGAATGCGAATTTGGAATCGACAAACGAACGTGAAGTCCTAGGTCTTTGGCGTTGTTGGTTGAATCTAAAATTTTGTGCAATTCGTCAAAAGAATCCAACGAAAAATCTCTAATTCCAAAATCAAAATATGCTTCTTTGATTGATTCACGAGATTTAATCGGATGCATGAAATACATTTTTACTTTATCTCCAAAAAGCTCGTTAATAAGCTTTACTTCAACGATTGAAGCCACATCAAAATGTTTAATTCCAGCTTCAAATAGATGCGCCAAAACTTGACGATCAGGATTACTTTTTACCGAATATAAAATTTCTGTCGGATTTTTTGATGATTCAAAATTTTCTGCAAAAAAATCAACCGCTTTTTTTATTATCGCAGGACGAAGACAATAAACCGGAGTTGATGGCAAAGAATTTTTTATAAAATCATTAACGGCTACAAGTTTAGAGCCAGAAGCCTCTTCTTGGTTTAAACTTTTGGATTTCATCGATGAATTCTTAATCGATTTTGAGGATTTTTTATCCGCAGAATGCAAATAGTGAATTTTTGAATTTGAAGAGGATCTTCGGTCGTATTCTTGTTCTGGTTCCATTTCTTTTTAAGGGTAAAAAATTAATAATAAAAAACAAAAATTTAAACAATTTTTGAAAAGAATGTCTATAAAAAAATATAAAAAGAGTGGCGCAAGTTAGAAAATTTATTTTAATTGTAAACAAAAAAATTAAATTTTATGAAAAAAAATTTTTTGCTTTTTAAAATATAAAAAATTAAACAACAAAGTTACAAAATTTTGGTGCCCTCGGCACGACCCCCTGTCGCTTGCTTTAGCACGACCAAATTTTAATTCGCTTGCTTTAGCACGACCAAATTTTAATTCGCTTGCTTTAGCACGACCTAAATTTAAATCCTTCATTGCAAAATTTTGGTGCCCTCGGCATGACTCGAACATGCGCTCGGGGTTTAGGAAACCCCCGCTCTATCCCCTGAGCTACGAAGGCGCTTTTATTTAATTTAAGCGAATATATCTTTTAATTTCATCGACTGAAAATTCTTGCAGATTTCCTTTTAAGCGCAAAACTATTTTTCCTTTTGGATTAACTAGCCAAGTTTCCGGCACCGCTTCTAAATCTAAAAGTTTACTAAAAATTGCTTTATTATCGACGCCAACCTTAGAAAAAGGATTGCCATTTTGTTGTAAATATTTTGCAGTATTTTTATCGATGTCACGCCAAGCAATTCCATATAAATCAGCGATCGCTTCGGTTTGTAAATTTATCAAAAGATCATGCTCCATTCTACAAGTTCCGCACCAAGAAGCAAAAACATTGATGATGGTGTATTTTCCGATCAAATCTTTTTTACTGAAAGTTTTACCTTTTTCAAACAAATCAGGAATTGAAAATTCTGGTAAATCTATATTAGCTTTTGAAAAATTAATTTCCGATCCCCCATCTTCTTTTCTTTCTCCCAAATCTTCGGCTTCTTGAGTTGAAGAAATTTCTTGAGAATTTGTTGCATTATCGCTTTGTTTATTGCTAAGATTACGCGTAGCAATTGCAATTAAAGAAATTACGACAAATAAAATTGCCAATGGAATAAATTTATTCATAAAATATTTTTAAAAATGACTAGAGAATTTTCTTTTAATTTAAAAGCTCAAGATAATAAAGCAAGAAGAGGAGAGATAAAAACTTCTAGAGGCACAATTCAGACTCCCGTCTTTATGCCAGTTGGCACCGCTGGAACAGTAAAAGCCTTAAAAACCAGCGATGTTGAAAAAAGTGGCGCCGAAATTATTTTGGGAAATGTTTATCATTTGATGCTTCGACCAACTTCTGAGCTGGTAGAAAAAATGGGCGGTCTTCATAAATTTATGAATTGGAACAAACCGATTTTAACTGATTCCGGCGGATTCCAAGTAATGTCGCTTTCGCAAATACGCAAAATTTCTGATCAAGGCGTTGAATTTTCTTCACACATTGATGGCTCAAAACATTTTTTAACTCCCGAAAAATCAATTGAAATTCAACATCAACTTGGCAGTGATATAACCATGATTTTTGATGAATGCGTTGAATATCCCGCGACTTACGATAAAGCAAAAAAAGCCATGGAGCGCTCTATTGACTGGGCACTGCGTTCTAAAAATGCCTTTAAAAAACGTGATGGTCATGGCATATTTGGAATCGTCCAAGGCTCAACTTTCAAAGATTTACGTGAAATTTCTGCACAAAAATTGATCGAAATTGATTTTAATGGATATGCGATTGGAGGCTTGGCTGTAGGAGAGGGGCAAAAAGAAATGTTTGAAGTTTTAGATTATTGTGTTGATTTTCTTCCGCAAAATAAACCACGCTATTTGATGGGAGTTGGAAAGCCTAGCGATATTGTTGGCGCGGTCGCGCGCGGAATTGACATGTTTGATTGCGTAATTCCAACGCGCTCGGGTCGCACTGGACAAGCCTTTGTGCGCGATGGAGTTATTAATATTCGCAATGCCAAATATCGCTTCGACGAAAAACCCCTCGATGAAAAATGCGGTTGCTATGCCTGCAAGAATCATTCTCGCTCTTATCTTCATCACCTCGTTAAATCCAAAGAAATTTTGGGGTCGATGCTTCTTTCCGAGCATAATATTTTTTATTACCAAGATCTTATGAAAGAAATTCGCGAAGCCATTGAAAATAATAATTTTGAAAATTTTTATAAAAATTTTATTGAAAAAAACCTTCAAATTGAAATCGAAGAATAATTTCATTTGCATTTCAAATTGATTGTGCAATTTTATAATTAAATTAAGTCTTTTTTTAATTTAAATTCGCAATCAAAAAATCTATGAAAAAATTAATTCTTTTATCGACAATTTTTTCTTTATTCGCAACAAAATTAGTTGCCCAGGAAAATCCAGCACCAGCTTCTACCTCAACTCCAGCGACAACTCAAGAGGCATCAGACTCTTCAAAACCTAAGAAAGAAAAAAGAGAACAACGCTATGAAAATGCTTCTCCTGAAAAAAAAGAAAAAATGGATAAGCGTCGCGACGAAAATAAAGGGCTTTCAAAAGAAGAAAGAAAGAAAAAACGCGAAGAAAATAGGGGAGATTCTCAAGAAAAAAAAGATTCTTCCGACAATCAAAGCGATGATAAAAATCAAATCGCCGAAAGAGAAGATGGCTATAAAAATCAACCCTATGGAAGAGGAGAGGGTAGAGGAATGGGTGGCAATGGACGCTACGCTAACGCTTCTCCCGAACAAAAAGAAAAAATGGATAAACATCGCGAAATGATGAGAAGTTTATCTCCAGAAAAAAGAGAGTTGGTTAAAAAAGAAATGGAACGCCATCGCGCAGAAATGAAAAAAATCACTGGCTTTGATTTACCTTCTCCGGGAAATCCTGATCAACAAAATGACAAACCAGAATAACAAAACATGATTAAAATGAAAAAAATTATTATTTTTTTAGCTTTTTTTGCAAGCTCTCAATCATTAGCTCAAACTGCAAATACAGGCACTCAAGCGAGTAATAATAAAGTCAATAACGCTAAAAATGTTGGGGCTCCTATTCAACCGGGCGCAAGCGCAAGAGCCGTTGCGCCACAACCTCCGATTCAAGCGGGTTCCAATGTTAGAGCGTCAGCTCCAATACCCCCAGTCAATGCTCCAAAACTTACCCCCCAAGAAAAAGCAATGCTTGAAAAAAATCTTGCTGAAAATAAAGATTTTCAATCCTCGATTCAAAAATTAACGCCGATCCAACAAAAAAAATTCCAAAGCATTAATCAAGATTTTAGTACTAAAATGGCAGAATATTATAGAACATTAAATGACGAAACTTCAAAAATATCTAAGATTCAGAATATACTTGCCATTCACACTTACATATCAAAAGGGGCTCTTAGCGCTGGAGATAGATCGCTTTCAAGGGATCGGCAAGATTATTTTCAAAAACAAATTGCGATTTATAATCAACTTTCTCCCGATAAAAAGAAGTTAATAAAACAAGCATTGATAAAATTTCGTAAAAACGTAAATGCCTTGGAAAAACAACGTCGTCAAGAATTTAAACTTTTATTTAAAAAGGATTTTGAAAACTTCAAAGAAATAGAAAGTGCTGATGAAATAGAAAAAGATAGTAAATTGTAATCTATTTTTTATTAATTTCCTTAACCTGCTTGGTAAGATTATTAATTGAGTTAGAAACTTCAGCTGGGACTCTTTTCATAACAAAATCTGAGCCCTTTTTAAGATAGGGGTAAGCAAATGCAACTATCGCAATAAAAACAATAATTCTAAGTAAAAACATAATTTGTAAATTGACATTTAATATACTTTGAGAAAAATTCATTACTATCAAATTTTACACAAAGAATCTCTAATTACAAATTAATAATTCATGAGCACTATCAAATCCATAAAATCGTTGCAAATTCTTGACTCCCGCGGTTATCCAACAATCGAAGCTACTGTTGAGCTTGAAAATGGAGCAATTGCCTCATGCGCAGTTCCCTCAGGAGCTTCAACTGGCAAGCTCGAAGCTTGCGAACTTCGCGATGGAGATGCAAATAAATATTTAGGTAAATCAGTTTTAAAAGCGGTAGAAAACGTTAACTCAATA
>JBIIBR010000166.1:0-3188 GCA_044239285.1 Rickettsiales bacterium
TCAATAATCGCTTCAAAGCTTCGCGGAATGGACGCCACAAATCAACAACAAATCGATGAAATTTTAATTGAACTTGATGGCACTAAAAATAAATCCAAACTTGGCGCCAATGCCATCTTGGCGGTTTCACTCGCTTGCGCTCGCGCTTGCGCCAATAATTCTAAAAAACCGTTTTTTGAATATTTAGGTAATTCGAAAGGCAATTTAATGCCGGTACCGATGATGAATATAATCAATGGTGGCAAGCATGCCGACAATAAAATCGATATTCAAGAATTCATGATCGCACCCGTCGGAGCTTCAACCATCGAAGATGCGATTCGCGCTGGCGTAGAAATTTTTCATCATTTAAAATCCACTCTCAAAAAACAGGGCTTTAATACCAATGTTGGCGACGAAGGAGGCTTCGCTCCGAATTTGGATTCAGCGCGTCAGGCTCTTGATTTTATCGCCCAAGCAACTGCAAAAGCTGGTTATAATTTAGGAACCGATATCATGCTCGCTTTAGATTGCGCATCTTCAGAATTTTATGAAAATGGGATTTATAACTTAGCCGGCGAGGGCAAGAAGCTCAACAACTCTCAAATTATTGAATATTATCAAGAATTAGTAAATTCCTATCCGATTTTTTCAATCGAAGATCCGCTCGCTGAAGATGATTTTGCCGGCTGGAAAGAAATTACTAAACTTTTAGGAGATAAAATTCAAATTGTTGGCGACGATTTATTCGTGACCAATCCACGAATTTTAGAAAATGGTATTAAAGAAAAAATGGCAAATGCGGTTTTGGTTAAAGTCAATCAAATCGGCACTTTAAGCGAAACTTTGGAAACTATAAATATTGCCAAAAATGCTGGCTATAACAATATAATTTCACATCGTTCGGGCGAAACCGAAGATGCCACAATTTCTCATATTGCGGTCGCCACTAACGCTGGGCAAATTAAAACTGGATCGCTTTGTCGCTCCGATCGCACGGCAAAATATAATGAACTTTTGCGAATTTCTAATCACCTCGGAACCCAAGCCAAATATGCCGGCAAATCAATTTTAAAAAAATAACATGAGTCGGATTTCTTATTTAAATGGCGAATTTTTGCCTCACGAACATTGCTTTGTTCATATCGAAGATCGTGGTTTTCAATTTGCCGATGGCGCTTACGAAGTTACGCTTTTTGAAAATGGTAATTTAGTTGATGGCGATTTTCACCTTCAACGCTTAATGCGCAGTCTTGGCGAACTAAATATCGAGCATAATTTTACCATCGAAGAATTAAAAAAAATTCAGTTGGAATTATTTTCTAAAAATAATTTTGCGACCTCCGCATATTGTTATTTACAAATCACTCGAGGCGTTGCCAATCGCACTCCTTGGTGCCCTAAAAATTTAAAAAATACCATCGTCGCCACGGTTTCTGCAAAAAAAATTATTAGCTCCGAAGAATTTACTAAAGGATACACGGCAATGACTCACGATGATATTCGCTGGCATAGATGCGACATAAAAACCGTTAATCTTTTAGCCTCAACTTTAGTTAATCAAAAAGCCAAAGATGCCGGTTTTGATGACGCAATTTTTGTGCGCGATGGCTTTGTTACCGAAGCAACTTACGCCAATGTTTTTATAGTCGATGATAAAGAAAACTTAATTACCCACCCCGCAGACAACCATATTTTACAAGGGATTACGCGTAATCGTTTAATTAAAATTGCTCAAGAAAAAAATATTAACGTGATCGAAAAAAAATTTGGAATCGATGAAATGATGAAAGCTTGTGAAGTTTTTTTAACGAGCTCAACTTTAATAATTCGACCTATTTTTCAAATTAATGGACAAGAAATTTCTGGCAAAAAAACCGCCTCAAAACCTTCATTAGCAAAGATTTTGAAAGATGACTATGAAAACTTTATCAGTTCCATCTCCTAATTAAATTTGCGTTTTCAGACGAAAAACAATGATTATTTTTTTGGTAAATTTTTACTTTTTTCTTCTATCAAAGAAATGAGCTTTCGATTAAATTCTTCTTTGCGCAAACCACATTCAATTGCTGGCAAAAATTCGATGGTAATCGTTCCGCTTTTTTTCATAATTTTCCCTTTTGGCCAAAAAAATCCTGAATTTAAAGCCACGGGAACAATCTTGACATCGCAAGCATTATAAAGAGCGGTGATGCCCGCTTGATAAGGATATTTTTCAATAGAGGCGCCAAAGGGAACCCTTGTTCCCTGAGGAAAAATAACCACCGATTGACCTTTGGCTAAATATTTTTTTGCTTGATTAATAACGCTTTTTAGAGATTTGGCCCCGCCTTTGCGATCAACTTTGATGCCACTCATAAATTTTATAAACCAACCATAAAAAGGAATCAATTCAAGCTCTTTTTTATAAGCGTAAACTGGGCGATCGATAATCAAATGCATAATCACAGTTTCCCACATTGATTGATGTTTTGACGCGTAAATGCAAGGTTCTTTAAGAATATTTTCGGAACCAATAATTTTGTAATCAATTTTGCATAATTTTTTTAACATCCAAAAAACTCCGATCGACCAAACTTTAGCGCCTCGATCCGCAATTTTTTTGTCGCGAGATAAAAAAGCCGGAACCAAATAAATGATTGGAATTATTGCGCCCCAAGCATTAACAAAAATTGAAAAAATTAAGGAGCGAAAAAATTGCATCTGGAGAAGAATTTTTGTTTGTGGAATATTTTTGATTATAAAAATATCTTTAAAAATTTTGGATTTGATTTTGGTAGTGGTGCCGGATGTCGGGATTGAACTGACGACCTACTGTTTACAAGACAGTTGCTCTACCGCTGAGCTAATCCGGCTAAATTTAATGTTATTATTGATTTTATTAGAGCTTCAAAAAAACTGCAAGTTTTTTTATAAAATAAATCGAGTCTTGTCAATTGGCAAGACTCGATTTAAAAAAAATAAAACTATCTTTTAGCTGAAGGAGCTTTAGCAGAAGCTGGAGCAACGGCTGGAGCAACGGCTGGAGCAACGGCTGGAGCAGCAGTTGGAGCAGCAGTTGGAGCAACGGCTGGAGCAACTTTTCCAGGATTTGGAGCGGCAGCTTGAACAGCAATTGGAGCTACTGCTGGAGCGGCGGCTTGAACTTTTTTAGCTTTTTTAGCTTTTTTAGCTTTTTTCTCAACTTTAGGAGCTTCGGCAGTATCGTT
>JBIIBR010000158.1:0-3364 GCA_044239285.1 Rickettsiales bacterium
ACCACTCGCGACTCGGATTGCGTCGCTTCGCTCATCATCCCGTTATTTGCTAAAAATAGCCGTTTAGGCTATTTTTTTAACGCAAATAACCAATCAAAATTTCATTTTGATTTCGAAGACGACTCGCCCCTGGGACCGCGTCGCCTTCGGCTCCTAATCCCGTTTCTCACACATATTATCATTTCAAAAAGACACAAAAAAAATATTTATTATATAAAGCGTTATTTACTTTTGATTATTTTATTTCTTCTAAAATAATAAATTAAATAAAATAATTTTATTTTTTTTAATTCTTAACTAAAGCGATATTTTAGCAAAATTTTTTTAAATAAAATTTATAAAATTAAAAACTATTAGCTCTATGCCTAACTCAGATATAATAAAATTAACAACCCTACGATTTATAGAAAAATTGATTGAGGGTCAAGATCGGTTTGTAAATCATGATTTATCTGGAGTTAATTTTGAATTAGCAAATCTTTTTTTTGCAAATAGAATATTAACAATAAATGGTTCAATCTTAATAGATGCAAATTTAACCAATGTTAAATTTAATGAACTTGATGCAAGTGGGGTAGATTTTACGCGAGCAAGATTAGCGGGTGCGGATTTTGAAAATGCCAATCTTGCTGACGCTATATTTGATTCAGCAACCTTTGTATCAAAAGCAGATAACACAAATTTTTCAGAGGCTTCACTAAGTGATGCGGTGTTTAAAAAGAATTTTCTTTACAAGGTTAACTTTTCTTCTTGCTATGCATTTACGTCAAAATTTATAAATTGTGAAATGCTTAAATGTGACATGAGTAATATTGAGTTAACTCACTCCAATATTAAAGATTGCATTTTTAAACAAACAAATCTTTCGCAATCAGTTTTGTTAAATTCGAAATTCGAATCATGCGTTATTAATAAAACTAATTTCTCTGATTCTTGCTTGTCTTGCGTAACTTTCGAAACCACTTCTATAACTAATTGTAATTTTAAAGATGCAATTTTATTAAGAACAAAATTTGATAATGTAGATTTAACAAATTCAAATTTTGAAGATGCTTATATTCCGGGAGTAGATTTTCGAAGCTCAAATCTTACTGATGTAAATTTTAAGGGTGTTATAGAGGCATCTTTTTCAAAAGTTAAAGATAGATTTAGGGAAGATGAAGAAGATTATTTGGAAGATTATGATGCACAGACTTATTTTGAATTTGAACAAAGTAATGCTGAAGTTTATTCAACAAAAATTAAAGAAAGTTGTGAAACGATTCAATATTTGCTTGAAAATGAAGTTTTAATTGATGCTCAGATCGAAACAATGCTTGGATTCGATACTGCAGATAATGGAATATCTGGGGCGCTTAATTTTTTAAATAATTATATTGAAGAATTAAGACAAGAAGAGGTAGAAGCCGAAACTATAGAATATGTAGAAGCTCTTATCGCAAGAATCATAGAGGTTGAAAGAAGAATAAGGGGTAATGAATTTGATATTGTGGATGACATAACAAATGATAGCAACGCTATCAATCGAGATAATATAGTATTCGAAGAAGTTGTTATGGCGAATGACTTGGAAGAGTTTAATAATCAAGAAGAAGTCGTTATGGAGAATGACTTGGAAGAGTTTAATAATCAAGAAGAAGTCCCTGTGGCGAATGACTCGGAAGAGTTTAATAATCAAGAAGAAGTCGCTGTGGCGAATGACTCGGGAGAGTTTAATAATCAAGAAGAAGTCGCTGTGGCGAATGACTCGGGAGATGTTGATAGAGAAGAAGAGTTTGATTGCTTAGAAGATTATATCGAAAATGATTTTTTGCATTTAAATACCGAAGAAGTTTTTTTAGCAAACGACATAAAAGATGATGATGCCGAAGAAGTTGTTATCGTAAATTATTCGAAAGATTTTAATACAGAAGAGGCGGTTTTCGCAAATGACTCACTGGTCGTCGATAATCAAGAATTTCTTTTTGCAAATGAATTACAAATTTTAAATATCGAAGAAGGCAATAGCACAAATAACATTTTGAGTTTTGAAGCAGTAAGAAGTGGGATTAAATTAGGACGTGAATTAAGAGATGGCATAGATATGCAAGAATCGGCTGAAATAACCAAAAATTTCGAAGAAGAATCTTCGGAAATGCAACAAAGTAAAGCTAAATTAAGAAAAATTTCTCCCGCTTCTTCCCCAGAATCTTTTAAGAGTGAAAGAGTGGAATCGAATGAAGTGAATCTAACGAATGAAAGAGAGCGTTCATAATTAGTTTTATAAAAAATATTATAGCAAATATTCGATCTAAAAATTTCGTTATCACAATAAATTAATTTTTTTATTAGAAATATTAAAAAAATCTATTTTTTTAAATTTAAAAAACTAGATTTGAAATTTAAATTTCTAAATTTTTTTTATTTAATGTCCAAAACTTATAAAAACCTCAAAACCATTGCCTGTCTTGATATCGGCTCCTCTAAGATGTTGTGCATCATTGCCAACATTGGCAATGATGGTATTGAAATTTTAGGTTATGGCCATAAAGAATCTAAGGGCATTTCATTTGGAGCGATTTCCGACATTAAAATGGCGCAAAAATCAATCATTAATGTTGTCGCCGAAGCCGAAAGAATGGCGGGTTTGAATGTGAATAAAATTATTGTTGGAATATCGGGAAGTCAAATTTTATCAACGCGCAAAGATGTTATCGATAAAATTCTTAAAGGCATAGTTAAGCAATCTGATATTGTAAATTCGGTGGCAAAAGTTCGTCTCGAATATTCTAAAACTTTGAAAGAGCCGATCCATTTAGTTCCAATTAATTATCGCATCGATGATTCGCCGGCAATCGTTAATCCGCGTCAAATGATGGGACAAAAATTATATTCAAGATTTCATGTGGCGAGCGTTTCAAAAACAATTATAAGCAATATCGAAAATTGCTTAAAACATTGTCAATTATCGGTTGAAAGTTATGTTGCCGAACCTTATGGTTCAGCGCTTGCGAGCCTTAGTGAAAATGAGTTAAGTATTGGCTCTTTACTTATTGATATTGGCGGAAGTTCGACCTCTTTTTGCATTATTTATGATGGAAAATTTTATCATGTCGGACATGTTTTAATTGGCGGACACAATATCACCAAAGATATCGCGACCATACTTGGCATTAGAATGGAAGTGGCAGAAAAAATTAAAAATCTCAACAATACTTTAATAATTTCGCCAATCGAAGAAAAAGAAGTAATAAAATTCAGAGCTAATGAAAGTTATGAAGAGCAAACAATTGTTCGTATTTCTCGTGAAGATTTGAGAAATATTATTGAATCACGTTTAGCGGAAATTTTTGAAAATATAAAAACGACTTTAGAAAAAACCAAT
>JBIIBR010000159.1:0-3361 GCA_044239285.1 Rickettsiales bacterium
GAAAAAGAACCTCTCGAAAAATTAGCCCAAAATCGCGAGCTTAAATCCTACAAACATCGCGGTTTCTGGCAATGTATGGATTCTTTACGCGATAAAAATTTATTAGAAAAATTATGGAACGAAAATCTCGCTCCGTGGAAAGTTTGGTAAAATAAAATGCACATAAATCAACAATTCTGGCACAATAAAAAAGTATTTATCACTGGGCATACTGGCTTTAAAGGAAGTTGGCTTACGCTTTGGCTTTCTAGTCTTCAAGCCAAGGTTTATGGTTATGCATTGCAACCTAACACCGATCCAAATTTATTTAACATATTAAATCTAGAGAACAAAATCACTCATCAAATCGCCGATATTCGCGATCTAGAAAAATTACAAAAAGCCATCAATGATTTTGCCCCCGATATTGTTTTTCACCTTGCGGCTCAACCTTTGGTGCGATATTCTTATCATAATCCAATCGAAACTTATCAAACTAATGTGATGGGAACGGTTAATGTTTTAGAAGCGGTTAGAAACTACGGCAAAGCCTCGGCAACAATAATTGTAACTAGCGATAAATGTTATGAAAATGTCGAAAAAATCGCCGGTTATCAAGAAAATGATAAAATGGGCGGGCATGATCCATATAGCAATTCCAAGGGTTGCGCTGAGCTTGTGGTTTCATCTTACGCGAATTCTTATTTTATTCCAAATCCACAAATTGGCAAAGTTGCTTCGGTGCGAGCCGGCAATGTGATTGGCGGGGGCGATTGGTCACAAGATCGTTTAATTCCCGATTTAATCAAAAATTTAGTGGCAAAAAAGAATCCAATTATTAGAAATCCAAAAGCAATTCGTCCGTGGCAAAATGTTATAGAGCCAATATACGGCTATCTTCTCGTCGCTCAACATTTGTGCGAATTACAAGAACAAAAAACTTTATTAAATTGGAATTTCGGACCCGATTTAGTTGACCAAAAAAATGTTATAGATGTCGCGGAAATGGTTGGTAAAATTTGGGGTGGTGAGAATAAAATCGAAATTAATGAAGATAAAAATAAACTTCACGAAGCTAATTTACTTTATCTTGATTGCGCTAAAGCCAAGAAAGAGCTGGGTTGGAATCCCAAATGGCATATTGAAGATTCAATTAAAAATACCGTTGAGTGGTATAAAATATTTTATAATAAAAGTAATAATATTTTAGAATATTCACTTAAAATTATTGAAGATTTTAATAAAAAATAAACCTCATTAATAAAAAAATATTTTGCGTAAAAAAAATTAAATTATAAAAATTAATGACCAATCTTAAATCTCAAATTCTCGATTTAGTAAAACAATATTGCGAAACTGAACATCAAAAACCTAAATTTATTGCGGGACAAAGTGCCGTGCCGGTTTCGGGCAAGGTTTATGATTATTCCGATATGCAAAATTTGGTCGAATCCGGTCTCGATTTTTGGCTTACGACGGGCAGATTTAACCGCGAATTTGAAAAAACTTTGGCAAGATTTTTGGGATCACAACATGCCTTGACCTGCAATTCTGGCTCTTCGGCAAATCTTTTGGCGCTCACAGCACTTACTTCGCATCTTTTAAAAGATAAAGCTTTGAAAGCGGGAGATGAGGTGATCACTTGTGCTACCGGCTTTCCGACCACAATTAATCCGATTTTAATAAATAATTTAGTGCCGGTATTTTTAGATGTCGATATTCCATCTTACAATATGGACATTTCAAAATTAGAAGAAGCGATTACGCCAAAAACCAAGGCTATCATGGTGGCACACACTTTGGGCAATCCATTTGATTTAGAAAAAATTAGTGAAATTGCTAAAAAATATAATTTATTTTTAATCGAAGATACTTGCGACGCTTTGGGGGCAGAATATAACGGACAAAAAGTTGGAACTTTTGGCGATATTGGCACTTTGAGTTTTTATCCAGCGCATCACATTACGATGGGCGAGGGCGGTGCAGTTTTTACCAATCGTAGTGTTTTAAAAAGAGCTTTGGAATCAATCAGGGATTGGGGGCGTGATTGCTATTGCGAACCTGGAAAAGACAATACTTGCAATAAAAGATTTTGCCAACAACTCGGTGACTTACCTTTTGGTTATGATCACAAATATACTTATTCGCATGTTGGCTATAATCTGAAAATCACTGATATGCAAGCCTCGGTGGGTTTATCACAATTAAAACATTTGCCAAAATTTATTGAAAAACGTCAAGAAAATTTTGATATTTTATTTAATGGTCTCAAAGAGTTCGAAGAGTTTTTTATTTTGCCTAAATCCTCTCCGAAAGCCAAGCCATCATGGTTTGGATTTCCAATTACTCTCAAGCCAAATGTCAATTTTACGCGTAATGAATTAGTCGAATTTTTAGATGAAAATAAAATCGGCACCCGACTTTTATTCGGCGGAAATTTGTTGAAACAACCTTACATGAAAAACCAACATTATAAAATTATTGGTGATTTAAAAAATAGTGATATAGTTGTGAATAATACCTTCTGGATAGGGGTTTATCCAGGGCTTGGAGCCGAAGAATTGAATTATGTTTTGGAGATATTCCAAAATTTTTTAATCAAAAAATTAAAACAGGGTCGATAAATATGGAAAATTGTATTATTTGTAATTCAAAAAAATTAATTAAAATACCAGGAAAAATTGTTCCGTTTTTGATGCATCGAATGAAAATTGAAGGAACCGATAAAACTGATTTAAATAAATGTGCAAATTGCAATTTCTTTTTTTATAGTTATAGACCTTCGGATCAGCAAATGAAAGATTATTATTTTGATTATTGGGGCGAATCTTATCAAAAAGATCGGGAGGCTTTTGAGCCATATTATAACAAAGAATTTTGTAATGTAATTATAAGTGAAGATATTTCTAATATTAATTTTTCTGAATCTGAAAAACTAAGATTATTAAATACATTAAAAGAGCTAAAAATTGATATGAATAAAATTGAATCGCTTCTTGATTATGGCGGACACAATGGGAAAAATATTAATATTCCAGAATTTCAAAATCTTAAAAAATATGTTTATGATATTTCTGGAGAAGAAGTTCTTGAAAATATAACGAATGTTACAAACTTTTCTTCTGAAGAATTGAAAGAAAAATATGATTTAATTATTTGTCAGCACTTATTAGAGCATGTTTCTTATCCATTAAATGAAATGAAAAATATTTTTCATATGTTAAAAAAGGGTGGATATTTTTATTTTGAAATGCCTCAGGGCAATCGTGCCGACGCCCTTTTTAATGTTAAAAGAAATTTAATGAGTTATTTATTTTCTTGGTATAGAAAATATTTAAAAAAATTATTTTTTAAAAAAAATGATTTTTATATTATGCATGAG
>JBIIBR010000160.1:0-3301 GCA_044239285.1 Rickettsiales bacterium
AGTTAAATATCCTAAAACTGAATTTGGTGCCACCCAACGCTCGCCCGAATCAAATTCAAAAACTCCAGCGATTGAATTCATCAAGGTCGATTTACCGACGCCATTCTTGCCAATCAAGCATACGCGATCATTCGGAAAAAGATTTAAATGTAAATTTTCAAAAAGAATTTTTTTGGCAAAAGAAATTGTGATATTGCGTAAAGATAAAATTGGAGGCTTGTTCATGAAAAAAGCTTTTTATATTAAAAAATCAAAATGTAATATGTTTGAATCTTAACAATATATTCAAAAACTAATTATGTCAAAACCTCAAATTACAACTCTAAAAAATGGCTTAAGAATTGCCACCGATGAAATGAAAGATGTGGAAACAGTTTCGATTGGGGTTTTCGTTAAAACCGGAAGTTGTAATGAAGATATTAAAATTAACGGAATTTCGCATTTTCTTGAACATATGGCATTCAAGGGCACGACCAAAAGAAGCGCCAAACAAATTGCCGAAGAATTTGAGGGAATAGGGGGTTATATCAACGCTTTCACCTCGCGCGAGAAAACCGTTTATTATGTTAAAGTTTTAAAAGAATATGGTGAATTTGCCGTTGAATTTCTGGCCGATATTTTACAAAATTCTTTGTTCGATAAGCAAGAAATCAAAAAAGAAAGTGAGGTGATTTTACAAGAATTAGCGATGACAATCGACACTCCCGACGATATTATTTTCGATTATTTTCAAGAAACCGCTTTTCCGAATCAGGCTTTAGGTCGCTCTATTCTAGGTTTAGAAAAAAATATTAAAAATTTTTCTCGCAATGATTTTTTAAAATATATTGATAAGCATTATAGTTATAAAAATATTGTGGTGAGCGCTTCGGGCAATATTAAACAAGATGATTTAAATAAATGGGTTAAAAAATATTTTACTAAATTATCCGATAAAGAAGTGGCGCCGATCGATAAATCTCAATATTGTGGTGGGTTTTTTAAAAAAGAAAAAAAACTGGAACAAGTTAATTATTTAATTGGTTTTGAAGGCGTTTCTAATCATGGTAAAAAATATTATGAAGCTCAAATTTTAGCGATGATTTTAGGGGGCGGAATGTCTTCGCGACTCTTTCAAGAAATTCGCGAAAATCGCGGTTTGGCTTATTCAATTTATGCTTTCAATAGTTGCTTTAATGATTCGGGTATCTTTGGAATTTATGGCGGAACCACGCCCGATAAATGCGAAGAAATGATTAATTCAATTGCTGACGAAGTTAAAAAAATCTGCGATAAAATTGAAGATGTCGAACTTGCCCGAGTTAAAACTCAATTTTGCGCAAGTTTAAAAATGGCAAAAGAAAGCACGAGTTCGAGAATGCAAAGGCTGGGATCGGATATTTTGTTGTTTAATAAAGTTTATAGCGACGAAGATATTGTTGATAAATTCAAACATATCACTAAAAAAGATATTACCAAAATTGCTCAACAAATTTTTAGCTCAAAGCCAACCACCGCAATGATTGGCAAGGTTAAAAAAATTGAAGAAAAAACCAATTTTATTTAATTTTTTTCAGAATTTTTTGCAATGATTCAATATTTTTTTGATTCGCCAAGCCTTCGGCACGCCATAAAATTTTACCATCCTTATCAAGCAATAAAGTATAAATTTTATCGCCTTTCATATCCATAATTTCAAAAAATTTATCGCGATTAGTGTAAACCGTTATTGTTCTTTCGCGCGCAATTTTATCTTGAATACCAAGACGCATGCCATTATTAACCCAAGCTCTCGAAAATCCGCCCAATTCATAAATCAAAGGCACTTCATAAAATCTAATTTTTAAATTATTTTTAGTAATTTCATCGGCAACTTTAATCCAAGTATTAATTGCTTCTTGATGCTCTCTTTCAAAGCCAATTGAAACAAGTTTAAATTCACCGTCAAAATCTTGCGGTAACTCAAACTTTTTTCCTTCCAAATTAATGCCCGTAAGCAATGGAAATTTATCTTTATTGGCCTCGATTGAAGAATTTTCTCCAGAGCCGATCATGCAAGAGGTGAGGGACATAATTATTAAAATTAGATAGATTTTTTTCATAAATTTTTAAATTTTTCTTTAATTAAAATAATGCTTAAACAAGCTTGGACGGCAAAGCCACCTTTGTCGAGTTTTTGCATGTTAGCTCTTTCCAAAGCTTGCTCTTCATTTTCAACGGTGATTATGCCATTGCCAATTGCTAATTGATGATTTATCGCCAAATCATTTAAACCTCTTGCACTCTCATTGCACACGGTTTCATAATGAGTTGTTTCACCACGAATCACGCAACCAAGAGCAATAAATCCGACATATTTTTGCGTCTCTTTAGCAATCGAAATTGCACAAGGAATTTCTAAAGCTCCCTTTAAAGTTAAGACTTCATATTCAAAATTATTTTTTATAATTTTAGCTATGGCACCATCCAAAAGCATTTTTGAAATATGTTCATAAAAAACCGCTTGAACAATTAAAATTTTTTTCATTGTTTTTTTAAAAAAAAATTGAAATATGGTGTTATAAATTAAAATCGAAATTGTTATTAAAGAGCAATGTTAAATATTTTCAACCTATTTTTATTTTTATTAACTTTATGGTTCGTTTTCATGTTCGTTGGACATGATTTTTCAATACCATTTCTCATATTCGGAATTATTTCTTCGATTATAATTTCCGTTATTTCTTATCAATTAAAACTTATAAATAACAAAAGCGAATTACTCTATCTAAGTTTGGGATTTTATCGTCATTTTGTTGGAATATATTTTAAAAATTTTTTTAAATCGATGAATTTAATTCTTGATTTAGCCGTTAACCGCAAATCACTTCACCCAACCATTCATCGCGTAAAATTTTTGGATAATTATCGCTTTAATCCCGCTTTATTAATTTCGAGTTTTAACATGACCGCAGGATTATTTGCAATCGCCACCGAAGACGATGAAATCTTGATTCACGCCATTCACGAAGATTATTTTTATGATTTCGATTTGTTAAAAAATGTTATGAATTTGAATAATGTTAATGATGATAATTTAGTTTAATTTATGTCAAAAATTTTAAATGAAATTTTACAATTAAAAGCAGAAATAGCCAAACATGATGAGGCTTATCATGGCAATGATAATCCAACAATTTCTGACGCTGAATATGACGAATTAAGAAAAAAATTAGCAGAATATCAGCAAAATTATCCGCATTTTTTTTCCGCCGAAGAAGAAAAGGTTGGCGCTAAATCTCTCGATATCTTCAATAAAATCAAACATTCAAAGCCGATGCTT
>JBIIBR010000161.1:0-3283 GCA_044239285.1 Rickettsiales bacterium
AAGGTTAAAAAGCTTAAAAAAGTTAAAAAGAAAAAAAAGCAAGTTAAAAAAAAGTTGAAAAAATCTACTGAAAAAAAAGTAAAAAAAACTTCGCCAAAAATTTCTAAAACCCAAATAAAAAAACAACAAGCTTTTGCTAAAAAAATTTATAAAAATTATATAAATCTCCAGAATTATCAAGAGGTCGATCGGCGTTTTTTAGATTTCAAAAAAAATAATTATAGTCAAAATTGGATCGCAAAAAATAATGAATTTATTTTAGAAAATTCTCCACAAAAAATCTCGTTAAATTTAGCTAAACAATCAACAAAATTTAATATTAACGATATTATTAAATTTAATGCAGTCTTAGAGCCACTTGATTTTCCAGATTTTCAAGAAAGTTTTGATTTAAAATTAAATGCGCGCACCAAAAATATTCAAGCCTTCGGATTTTTTATTGGCAAGCCACAAATTATTCAACAAAATCAAATCAATTCGATTGATTCGTGGTTTTTAAATATGCGTGAAATTATTCGAAAAAAAATTTTAAATAATTTAAGCGGAGATGTTGGTAATGTTGCCTTAGCGTTGTTAATTGGCGAACAAAAACATATTTCTAAAAATTTACTTACCGCAATTCGTAATTCGGGTTTGTCGCATTTATTGTCGATTTCGGGTTTTCATTTATCGTTAGCGAGCGCGATTTTTTTTGTGAGTATTCGCTGGCTTTTGGTGCGCATCGAATTTATTGCTTTACGTTTTGATATTAAAAAAATTTCGGCGATTTTTGCCATTTTTGCCAGCTATTTTTATTTAAAAATTGCCGACGCGCCTTTGCCAGCTCAACGTGCTTTAATCATGGTGTGGATGGTGATGTTGAGTTTATTAATTAATCGCAAATTTGATGGCAAAAGAGCGTTATTTTTAGCATTATTTTTGTTGGTTTTATTTAATCCGCATAATTTATTTCAAATCAGTTTTTTATTATCTTTTTTAGCAATTTTAACGATGGTTTGTTACGTCGATTATTTTCGTGAAAAAATTTTCCCCGACGCAAATTTAAAACTAGAAGATAAATTTATTACCGGAATTTTAAGTAAAATAAAATTATATTTTTGTGAAATTTTTATCATCACCGCGTTCATTCAAATCGTTACTTTACCGATTTTAATGAATAGCTTCCAAACCTTTAGTTTAGTAAGCTTCTTCGCCAATTTAGTGGCGATTCCTTTGGTTGGGTTTTTAATTATGCCACTAGGTTTTTTAGCATTATTTTTAATGCCGATTGCGATCGAAAATATTCCATTATTTTTGATGAAATATTCGATAAATTTTTTCATTAAAGCCGTTGAATTTTTTGCCGATTTTAAATTTGCGATTATTTCAACCCCTTATTTACCAAAGCTCGGATTGATATTATGTTTAATTTTTATCGTAATATTTTTTATCGCTAATCACAAATATTTAAAAATTATTATTTTGTTGTTTTTTATTTTAAGTTTTACCACGATTTTTTTGAGCAAAAAAAATCAAATTATTTTTGAAAAATCACAAAAATTTTATGCAATTTTTTATGAAAAAAATTTATATTTTTCAAAAAAACTAAAGCCAACTAAGCAAGTAAAATCATGGCTTAAGCATTTCGAAGTAAAAAATTCTTCAACAATCAAAAAATGCCCAAAAAATAAAAATCTAAATTCCAAAATTTGCCAAAAATGTTATAAAAATTATTGTGAATTGCATGTTGAAAATCAACGAATTTTAGTGTTAAATGGACGTAATAAATTATCGAAAATTTGTCGAAAATTTAAAGCCAAAAAATATGATGCGATAGTTAATATGACCAAGAAATACCAGATTCCACAATGTTTTGTAAAATATAATAATCCTAAAATTGTCATTGATAATTCAGATTTTTTATCGAAAGGCACTAATTTTTTAGAAATTAAAAATAAAAAGTTAAATTATTTCTATAATAACTAAATTTATGAGTAATTTTGGGTTTCTATTTTTTGAGTCGATTTGAAATTTATTGCATATTTTTTAAAAAAAATAACTAAAACTATGCTTTAGTTAAAATATACTTGCATTAAAAGCATAATATAAGTTAAATTTGCTAATTATTTATTAATTTTATGAAAATTTATGAAAATTGAAAAAGCGGAATTAATTGCAATTTTAGCAAAATTTAATCCTTGGTGGAGAGAAGATAAAATCTCTGATTTGCCAATTTGGAAAAGAGCTTCTTTTGGAGAGCTTTATAATTGGGTAAGAAATCCCCCAGTTCATCGTGCTATATTTCTATCGGGTGCAAGGCAAATTGGAAAAACAACTTTAATCATGCAAACGATTGAAAATCTTATCAAGGATGGGATTCCGCCTAGTAATATATTTTATGCAACATTTGACCATCCCCTTTTGAAGCTTGTTGGAATTGATGCCGTAATTAAAGCTTGGCGTCAACACGAGATTGAGCATGAAGGATTTCAATATATTTTTTTAGATGAGGTTCAATTTATTCGCGATTGGGGAACTTGGGTAAAACATCAGGTTGATTTTAATAAACAGCGTAAAATTATTTTTACTGGATCGGCAACTCCTGTGTTGCAAGAAGATCAAGAATCGGGAGTTGGTCGGTGGCATACTATTCGTTTAACCACATTATCTTTTTATGAATATATTAAATTGAAAAAAATAAACTTACCAGAATTGCCAAAAATCAAATCTTTAAAAGAAATTTTTGAATGGAATCAAAATGAAATTTCTAGAGTGGGCGAAATTGCAACGCATTATATAGCTCAATTTCATGAATATTTAGTTCGCGGTGGATTTCCTCAAACTGCCTTAGTTAACAATGTGAATCAAGCACAAAAACTTTTACGCGAAGATATAGTTGATAAGGTTTTGAAGCGAGATATGACGGCAATGTTTGGAGTAAGACTTGTTTTAGAATTAGAGCAAACTTTTCTTTATTTATGTTTGCATGATGGTGCAATATTAGACATGACCAACTTAGGTAAAAATCTCGGCATTAAGCGCCCTACGGCACAAAATTTTATTGAATTGTTGGAGACTACGCATCTTATTTATAAACTACAACCTTTTGGTTACGGAAAGGAAATTTTAAGAGGCAAGCATAAAATTTATTTGTCAGATCCAGCTATTGCGCCAGCTGTTATGTTGAAAGGTCGCGGAATTATTGATAACTCCGAAGCTTTGGGCGTTTGCGCCGAATCAGCGGTATTAAAGCATTTATATGCGCGTTATTATGCGCAAAATGTTAGATTTAGTTATTGGCAAG
>JBIIBR010000009.1:0-13033 GCA_044239285.1 Rickettsiales bacterium
AGATTAAACCCATGATGAGAAACATTATGAAAGCAGTAAAACTCCCGCCTCTCGCTACTTGAGGTTTTTCTCGATTAATTTGCAAAAAATTAGTTAACATAAATAAAAAAAATTATTATAAACGATCAAAAATATTTCCAAGATTACCGACGCCTTCTTTATTTGCCGAATTGCCACCGGCGTTGGAAATCAAGGCTTGAGACATTTTAGAAGCCGATGTCGTTTGCAATAAAACCGTTCCATGACCCTGAAATTTAGCGAAAAATAAACCTTCCCCGCCAAAAATCATTGAGCCCAAATTGCCAGCTTTTTCAATGTTATAATTAATATTTTCAGTGAAGCCGACAACGCATCCCGCATCGACTCGCAAACATTCGCCGTTTAATTGTTTTTTGATAATTTGACCGCCGGCGAATAACGCAACTTTGCCGTCGCCACAAATTTTTTGTAAAATAAAACCTTCGCCACCAAAAAAACCAACGCCAAATTTTTTTATAAATTCTATGGAAATCGAAGTGCCAAAACCTGCCAATAAAAAAGCATCTCTTTGGCATATTAAATTTCCGCCCATCTTGGCGAGATCAGCAACGATAATGCTCCCGGGGATATTGCCGGCAAATCCCAATTTTCTTTTTTGCTTAGAATTATTGGTGAAATGGCTTAAAAATAAACTCTCTCCGAGCAATAATCTTTTGCCACTAGAAAATATTGAATTGAGAAGGGTTGGATTTGGATTTGATCCATCGCCCATTTTAACTTGGTAAGATATTTCTTCTTCCAAATAGATGACGGCACCCGCCTCGGCGATTACAGTCTCGTTCGGGTCAAGAGTTACTTCGACATATTGCATTGAGCCGTTAGAGATAATTTCAATATCGATATCGTGCGCCATTTTAATTTATTTATAATGAAATTTTTAAAAAATGTTATTTTCGATAAATCCTAATAAAACTTTATATAAATTTTATTTTCGACTAAATCTAAATTTAAATTATTTAAATGTAAAATAAATTATAAAGTTTTGATGTGAGTTGTGAATAGAGGGTGTTGCAATCATTACAAAAATGCATTTTATAAAAGCGCTAGCAAAACTTACATCGCGAGAAAAAGGTACCAGGTTACTTTTATTTTCGTCAAGAAAAAGGTACCAGGTTACTTTTATTTTCGTCAAGCTTACGGGGTCATCACCCTCCTCTTGCGGGAGGGTAAAATTTTCTGCAAGAAAATTTTGGGAGGGGGTTAAAAGCAATATTAAAAAATCATATTTTTAGTAAAGTTTTTTTGCTTTAATTTTTGTGATAATTTTGAAACCTTTGGTGCTCTAAGTTTTTTGACCCCTCACGTCTCCGCGAATTTAACTACCGTTAAATTCTCGGAGCCCGTAATTTGCTAAAAATAGCCGTTTAGGCTATTTTTTAAACGCAAATAACCCTCAAGGGGGGAGCTAGAGCCCGTATGCTTGACGAGCTTGAAGAACTTATAAGTTATACAACTTTTTTTAAATTAAAGAAAAAGGTACCAGGTTACTTTTATTTTCGTCAAGCTTACGGGGTCATCACCCTCCCCTTGCGGGAGGGTAAAATTTTCTGCAAGAAAATTTTGGGAGGGGGTTAAAAAAAGGTGTCGGGTTATTTTTATTTCTGGACTTACACCACTACAAATTTTAGAAGAACTTGCAACATCAACGGGCTTCAGCTCTCCCCTTTAGGGCTCTTCGCGTTAAAAAAATAGCCTAAACGGCTATTTTTAGGTTATTTGCGTTAAAAAAATAGCCTAAACGGCTATTTTTAGCAAATAACGGGACAAGGAGCGAAGGCGACGCGGTCCCAGTCGTGAATCTTTTTCGAAGAAAAAGATGAAACGTTTATCCGCAAAAAAATTCTAAAAAAGGTGATTTCTTGATTTTGTTTCTAACCCCCTCCCAAAATTTTCTTGCAGAAAATTTTACCCTCCCGCAGGGGGAGGGTGATTACACCGTAAGCTTTGCGAGTTCTTCTAAAATTTGTAGGGGTGTAAGCCGCAAATTGGGGGTGCGTGGTCTTCTTGCTCAAAGCCCTTGAGTAAAAGTTTGTTCCGCATATACTACAAATTGGGGGTGCGTGGTCTAGGAAGATGACCAATCCTCTTTTCTCTAGTACGCAGTCGTAGTTTCTCACAAAAAAAATGAAAAATATTTGGAAAATTCTGCTAGATTTTATTCTTTTTTCCCAACCAACGAAGAAAAGAATCACCCCGCCTTAGTTTTTACACTTCAGCTTAATCAGGCATTAATCGAAGTTTAAATTTTTACTTTATTTAATTCAATCTTTTTAAGTCCTTTTTTTATGAGGGTCGTTTTAAATTCGGCATAATTAGAAAATTTAAGCAATCTAAATTCCGATTTTTGTTTCTTTGATTTTTTTGAATATTTTTTAACTTTTTCATCTTTTCTATCTTGCCGATGCTTTTGAATAACATCTTTTATTTTTTGTTTATTAGATTTTTTTCTTGAACTAATTTTTCGATGATCGAGTCCAACCCGATGAAGCTTAATATCATTTTGATATTGCGATTTTATTAAAAAATAATCCTTCTTGCTCAAAGCTTGAATAAGTTGGTTTCTAAAACTAAAAAAATCTGGTTTGTCGCCTGATTTATCGGCTGAATTATTTGAAAAATTTTGCAAAAACTCCTCAATATTATTTAAGTTTTCTTGAAAGTTTTTTAGAGAAAAATGCTTGTTTTTGGAAGTTTGGAAAATGCCAAAAAAATTAGAATGATCGATTTCATTTCTGAGATCTTTAATCTTTTGCGAATAAAAAGGAAAAAAATTTGACCTTTCTTCATCGCAACTTTTATTGGCTCTCTCGATGATATTATTAATTTTTTGTATGGTTATTTTTTTATGTTCGTCAGGGTTTTTTGATAATTTCTTTTCAATAATATTTTGCAGAGCTTTAGTAAAATATTCATATTTATTGGATCCTTTTAAACTTTTAAAAAGCTTATCGGCCTCTTCATAAATTTTAATATTTGCTACATTGCTAAGTTTATTGATTTCTTCCTCAAGATTTTTATTTTTAATGCAAAATCTATCATTTTCAAAATTGTAAAAGCTAGTAAAATTAATTCGAAACAAAACATTAATCTCGATTATTAATTCATATATTCTCTCAATTTCTTCAAAAGAAATTTTTTGATCGATCTCTTTTTTGTCATTATTTCTTGAATCTTTTAATGGATAATTTTGATTGATTTTTTTTATTAAATTTTGCAAATCTATATAATTTTTTTCGCCAATAAAATTAAATTTCATTTTTGAACCATTCGAAACTTTCAGATTTTTTTGCGATCTATTTATCGAAATATTTCGAATAAATTTAATCTTTGCAAAACTAGATTTATTATCATTGAACGAAGTGTCGCTAGAAGATTCTTTATCTTTAAAAAATGCATTAAAATGTCCTTTGGAGAACTCAATAAATCCTTCTATCTCATTTAAATTTTCTTTGTTTTCAGATTTTTGATTAATTGCCCAGAATAAATTTTTTAGATGATATGAAAAGCTAATAGGTAATGCTAACATTAAATATTTATAATGAGAAATTGTTGATTTTTTTTCGATAGTATCAAGAAGATTTTTAATTCTTTTTGCATTATTGTAGTTTTTACTATCTTGATTTGAAGATTCATTTGACGACGATGGATTTATTTTATTTTTATGAACAATTTCTTGTCGTAAGCAATAAATATTTGCGTATAAAATATAAAAATTATCTTCGCTATCAATATTTGATTCACTTAGAATATCAAGCTTTTCGCTATTAACACCAATAAACAAATCAGAATTTAATTTTTCTAAAAATTTTCTTTTTTTATCGTCGGAATTATTGATAAAATTTGTAATAAAATTCGAAGTACCAAAAATATCTTGATTCTCTCCATCTTTATTTTTTAAAAGTTTTTTTAATTCTTCGTCACCAGTCCCTAGTATGATATTCCTAATCGCATTATCTAAAATTGAAATATATTCTAATGTTAAAAAATCTTTTTTTCGCTCTAATTTTTGCTCTAATTGTGAATTTTTTATTTCAATTTTCATGATTAAACATAGATATTTTGGATTGATAGAAATTTAAAATTTTTTCAAATAATTTAGTGAATTTCTTGATTAATCTTAAAATTTTATCAATTACTTTTGAAGTGAATTTCTTTAATAATTTTATGATTTATAAATTGCCTTTGAAGCGCGTGAATTGATTTTTTGTGATTTAGTAAAATTAATTTTAATTTCTTCCAATGTTTTTTGTAGATTTCTTGATAAATTATATGAGTCAGGAAATATATTTTTGAAGTGGATTAAAATTAAAATTGGTGATTTTATCAATTACTTTTGCAGTGAATTACTGATCAATTCAACCATGTTTAAGGCAGGGTTCTTGAATGAATTTTTGATTTTGTGAGAATTATTTCGAAGTGAACTCCACCTACGCAAACTTGGTTGCGTAAGTGAATATGTTTAGTGTTTATAATCGTAAGAAAGAAAAACAAAGACGGTAGTTAGGTTCGTCTGTATTGTTTATAGCAATTTGACTTGCTATATTTTAAAAAATTACCCGAAGATAATTTTTATATTTTTTAAGGAGGTAATCCAGCCGCAGGTTCCCCTACTGCTACCTTGTTACGACTTAACCCCAGTCACTCCTCCTACCGTGTAAGGCTACCTCCTTGCGGTTAGCTCACCCTATTCAGGTAGAAACAGCTTCCATGGCTTGACGGGCAGTGTGTACAAGACCCGAGAACGTATTCACCGTGGCGTGCTGATCCACGATTACTAGCAATTCCAACTTCATGAGGGCGAGTTGCAGCCCTCAATCTGAACTGAGATGGCTTTTAAGGATTTGCTCCGGATTGCTCCTTGGCTTCCTGCTGTAACCACCATTGTATCATGTGTGTAGCCCAACCCATAAGGGCCATGATGACTTGACATCGTCCCCACCTTCCTCCTACTTGTCGTAGGCAGTTTCCTTATAGTTCCCAGCTAAACTGATGGCAAATAAGGATGAGGGTTGCGCTCGTTGAAGGACTTAACCTAACATCTCACGACACGAGCTGACGACAGCCATGCAACACCTGTCTTAGATGTGGATTGCTCCAAAGGCACATTTCTGTACCGGTCACCTAGATGCAAGGGTTGGTAAGGTTTTTCGTGTAGCATCGAATTAAACCACATGATCCACTGCTTGTGCGGGTCCCCGTCAATTCCTTTGAGTTTTAGTCTTGCGACCGTAGTCCCCAGGCGGAGTGCTTAACGCGTTAGCTTCGCCACCGAAGTCTAAGACCCCGACAACTAGCACTCATCGTTTACTGCGTGGACTACCAGGGTATCTAATCCTGTTTGCTCCCCACGCTTTCGTACCTTAGCGTCAGTGTTAGCGTAGATAGTCGCCTTCGCCACTGATGTTCCTTCTAATATCTACGGATTTCACCCCTACACTAGAAATTCCACTATCCCCCACTAAACTCTAGCAAAGCAGTTTCGATTGCAATTCCCAAGTTGAGCTCGGGTATTTCACAATCGACTTACTAAACCGCCTACGTACGCTTTACGCCCAATGATTCCGAACAACGCTAGCACCCTTCGTATTACCGCGGCTGCTGGCACGAAGTTTGCCGGTGCTTTTTCTGTGGATACCGTCATTATCTTCTCCACTAAAAGAGCTTTACAATCCGAAGACCTTCATCACTCACGCGGTATTGCTGGATCAGGCTTGCGCCCATTGTCCAATATTCCCCACTGCTGCCTCCCGTAGGAGTCTGGACCGTGTCTCAGTTCCAGTGTGGCTGATCATCCTCTCAGACCAGCTACAGATCATCGCCTTGGTGAGCATTTACCTCACCAACTAGCTAATCTGACAGAGGCCCATCTAACAGCGACGTATCTTTCCCGACTAGGTCGGTAATATATGGTATTAGTTTTGGTTTCCCAAAATTATTCCTTACTGTTAGGGAGGTTCCTCTGCATTACTCACCCGTTTGCCACTAATTTGGAGTTGCCCCCAAACCCGTTCGACTTGCATGTGTTAAGCATACCGCCAGCGTTCGTTCTGAGCCAGGATCAAACTCTCAAGTTTTGAGAATTTGTCTGGACTTAATTTCTCTTTAGAATCTGACTTATAAAGACCAAAAAATAAAGAGAGTTAGTCTAATAAAACACTAACTACCGCCTTTATTTTTCTTTCTTGTAGTTTAAAAACTTTTTATAATTTTTAAGCTTAATAAAACACTAAATATTCACGATGTAAAAAAACTAAACTTTTATGTTCGGCTTTTCTCTAAAATTTATAACTTCAATTTTTACTTTAGAGTTTTTAAAAAACTTTTGAGATAAAAAATAAATAAAAATCAGGAGCAAAAATATTAAGCCTTTCATTTTAACATGTCAAGCCCTTCTTTTAATTTTTTTCTAACTGACCATTTTTTTAATTAGATATCCACGGATATAACTTAGAAAAACAAGTCTCGCTGACATATTACCTTTTTTTAAATTTATTTCTAATTTCTCAAAACTTTGCAAACTTTTAACAATAAATTTTAAAGATAAATTTTGTAAATTACGGCGAAAATCTGCTTCAATTTTATAAAAAATCTGCGCCGACTTTACAGCCTCATCGATATTCTTACTAGATCTTTCAATCAACACCTTTGCATTATATAGTTTTGAAAAATAATTTATTAAACTTCTTACCAATAATATTGATTCATTACCACCTTCCAATGCCCTTTCAGCCTGTAAGAAGCACCACTCGTAATTTTTACTGGCAAATTGCATTGCAAAATCGTGCAAATTATCGTCTTGCTTCAGAGAAGCTAATTTTTTAAAAGTCTCAAGAGAGATATTTTTTTCTGCGCCGAGATAAGTTTTGATTTTATTGATCTCGTTTATTATCAAATTACGATCTTTGCCAAAATTTTTTATAATTAAATTTATGATTTCATTTTCGGCAATTATATCATTCTCGATAAGCATCTCGGATATTGATTTTCTAAGACTCGCTACATCTTCTTCATAGCAAGGAATCGCCATTAAAAATTGACTTTCTTCAACTAATTTTCTTAGCGCCGAAGATTTATCTAAATCTCTCGCTTGAATTAATATAAAATTATCACTCTTCCTGCCATATTGTGGATCTGCCAATAAATTTTTTAAAGCTAGAGTGGTGTTTGCATCGCAATCCTTAATCATTATCAACCTTCTTCCGCCAAGCATGGAAATTGAATAAAATTCATCAATTAAAATTGCTTTATCTTCTTTAATTTTTTCACTTGAAATTTGCGAAACTAAAAATGGATCACTTAAATCATTAACAATTTTCTTGGCAATAATATCGAAGCGAAATCTTGTAATTGTTGACTCCGGACCATATAATAAACAACCAGAAATTTTCTCATCGCCAATTTTTTTAATATAATTTTCAACTTGATAGCTTGGAATTTTCATTGTAGATTTTGGATTAATTTGGTATTCTAAATTTTTAAAATTAAATAATTTGAATAATTTTACAATCTTTTAATAGTTTCCAAGCATGCGGATTTTGCTCACCGAAGATAACTTTATTGTTGGTAAATCGATCAAGCAAATTTTAGAAAATAAAAAATATTTAGTTGATTGGGTTCAAGACGGAGAGTCATGCGAAACCGCTCTTCGCAATACTATACTCGACATAATTAATTTTGATAAAAACCTTCCCGATATTTCTGGAATTGAAATTATTAAAAAAATTCCTAGTAAAAAAATTATACTCTTGATCAATATCCTTTATATTTTTCCAATTATTAAAGCTGGTTTTTTTTCAAAAAAAGTCGCCAGAAAAAATCTAATAAAAATTCCTTTAACCATGCGTTTAGCCATAATAATAGCGGTCTCATTAGCTTTAAGCATGAGTTATTTTATCAATGATTTAATCAATTTTTTTAAAATTTATGAAGTATGAATTAAAACAAAATTTTATCGCTGGTTTATTAGTTTCTTTCATCGCCCTGCCCTTATGTATCGCCATTTCCGGCGCTTCGGAATTTCCATTATTAGCGGGCGTAATCACCGCTATAATTGGTGGCGTTTTAGTTTCACAAATTAATGGTTCACAAATTGCGATTACGGGACCAGCGGCCGGAATGATCGTAGTGATTTTTGACTCTGTTGAAAAGCTCGGCAATGGCAATAATTTTGAAGGTTATAAATATACTTTGGCAGCAATATTCTTCGCGAGTTTAATGCAAATTGCGACCTCATTTACCAAGCTTCCAAACCTCATGCGTAAATTTCCCGAATATATAATTCGTGGCATGATGATTGCGATCGGCACTATTGTTTTTCTAAAGCAAATTTTTATTTTATGCGGACATAAAGCGCCTCACGTGAGCACGCTTGAATTTTTTATTCACATCCCGAAAGAAGCCCTCTTGGGAGCCCATCTCGAAAGCCTTGCTCTCGGAATTTTTGCCATATTTTTTATCTTAATTTGGAAAAAATATTTGGAGAAAAAATATTATATCTACAAAATCATTCCGGTTTATTTAATAACAATTTTCATTGGCGCAATTTTGGCAAAAATATTTGATATTCAAAATAATCAACATTTTTTAATGAAAGCCTTTTCTGACCCTTTAGATTCAAGCTTTATAACTATTTCAAAAAATATTTCCGACACCATAAATTTTCCAAATTTTTCATTAATTTCTTCACTAAAATTTTGGATTGCAACTTTTACAATTTATGCCGTTGCAACTTTAGAAACAATTCTTTCGGCAATTGCGATTGATAAAATTGATCCACAAAAACGTCACACTAATTTAGCGAAAGATATTCGCGGTATCGGCATCGGCAACGCAATCTGCGGAAGCCTTGGCGCTTTACCAATGATCGCCGAAATCGTTCGCAGTTCCGCCAGCGTCTCTTACGGCGCCACCAACAAATTTGCCAATTTTTTTCACGGAATTTGTTTATTATTAATGGTCACATTGTTGCAAAAATATTTAAACTTTATACCACTTTCTATTTTAGCTGGAATGTTGATAATCATCGCTTTAACCATGATAAATATTAAAAATTTGATCGAGCATTTTCATGAAAATAAAAAAGAGTTTTGTGTAATTTTAGCGATTGTTTTTTTCACCTTATATATCGATCTTTTAGTCGGAATCGCAATTGGCTTTTGCCTTCATTTAATCAGCAATAAAAAATGGCAAAAATAATTTTAATTTTATTCTTAAATCCAAAATCAATTTTAAAATTATTCTCCCCTCACTCCAACCCTCTCCTCGCTCGCGGGGAGAGTAGATTGGAAAAATTATTTTTTATAAATCTTAACTCTTTCATCGCGATATTTTTCGCAAACACATCCATAAAATTCGCGTTTTTTTATCACTCCATCGGCGATTAAATATTGGTAAAATCTGATTAATTTTTCTTTGCGTGGTTTATATTTTTTATCGCCAATTTTCATCAAAATTTTTGCTAAAATTTTTAAGGCGATCGCTTGGTTTACTTCGGCTAATTTATGTCGATTAATTAATATCAAATTTTCAGCGTTTTGCTCAATGATTTCTGATTCATATCCACTCATAATTTCATCAAAAAAATCGCGAGTTTTAGAAATTTCTAGCGAAGCATTATAAATTCTTTTTTCAATTAAATTTTTATCCTCAAAACTTGCCAAAAATTTACGAATTTTATTGCGTAAAAATTTTTCATCATCATTAGTTTCATCTTCGAACCACTCAATATTTTTAGCGATTAAATAATTTTTTAATTCATCTTTAGAAATTTCTAAAAATGGGCGAATGATTTTTATGCCATTAATTTCTGAGATTTTTTGGATTGGCGATAATCCATCAAGCCCACTGCCCCTAAATAATCTGATTAAAAAATTTTCAGCAATATCGCCAAGATGATGTCCAACAAATAAAAATTCTATATCATTTTTTTTACAAAAATTTGTTAAAATTTCATATCGAATTTCACGCAAATTTGCTTCAATATTTTTTTGTGGAATTTGTTTTTTTGGGATTGTTAAAATTTTATGCGAAATTTTAAATTTTTTTAACAATTCTCCAACTTTTTTTGCTTCAATTTTTGAGTTTTTACGAACGCCGTGATCAATTGTCAAGCCCCGAATTTTGATTTTATTTTTTTTACAAAAATCATTTAATGCCAAAGTTAAAGCCGTGGAGTCGCACCCGCCGGAAATCGCCACCGCAATTTGTTTCTTTATAAAAAAATTTTTAAAAAACTCTTCAATATTATTTGTTATATTTTTATACTCGTGATTCATTTAAAAAATAAAAATATGTCATTCAAAAAATTATTTCTATATTTTGCAATTTTAGCAATTTTTTGCAAGCAATCATTCGCACAAAATCCTTCGACTCTCTCTTTAGATCAATATCTCGAACAAGTTAAGGGACAAAATTTAACCATCGAAAAATCCGAAAAAAATGTCGAAAGTTTTGAACTTTTAAAACAAAAAGCAAAATTAGTAAGTGCGATTAAGCTTTACGGCTTCAGCGAATCAAGCTTTGCCGAACAAAATCGCGCTTTACAATTTTTTCGCTATCAATCGGTGCAATATCAAAATAATCGTATTGGCTTATCACAAAATTCTGAATTTGGTTTGAATAGCAATATTTATTATTCACTTAACAACACTAAATATAAAGGCTTCAACAGCAATCTAGCCAGCTCAAGCCTTGCCATTCAAAATAGCCAAGCCATTCCCGTTATCGAATTATCAATTCCGCTTTGGCAAAATTTATTTGGAGCCTCGACTCGTGCTCGTCGCGATGTTTCTTTCTTTGAAAATGAAGCCCAAAAATTAAATGCCAAAGCCTTGTCGATAGCCGAATTAATTGATGCCGAGAAGAGTTTTTGGACGATGGTTTTCGCTCAAAAAACTTTAGAAATTCAAAATCGCGCTTTAAATAGTGCTCAAAAAATCTTCAATTATTTAAGTAAAAAAGAACGCATGAATTTAGCCGAAAAAGGCGATGTTCTTCAAGCAAAAGCCATGATTGAATCCAAGAAATTAGCGGTTAAACAAGCTGAAAATTTTCTAAAAATCAGCGCAAGAAATTTTAATAAAAAACGTAATATTGAAAATGAAAATGTTGTGGAAAAATTAATTTCTTTCGACATTCAAAAATTACAAAATACTAAATTTTTTACTCAAAAAAAATCTGATCGACTTGATGTCAAGTCACAAAAGGCGCAGGTTGAAGCCTCTGTCGCTCAATCTAAAATTGAAGAAGAAAACAACAAGCCGTCATTAAATTTATATACCAGCTATTCAGTTAACCAAGTCGAAGCCAATAGAATTGACGCGCTTTCATCGACTCTTAATAAAAGTGCGCCAACCGGAAAAATTGGCTTGGAATTTTCGATGCCAATTAATATTGGACTCTCAAGCGATATTCGTAAAGGCGCTCGTTTCAGGGCTTCCGCCGATAAAATTTCTTATCGCGAAAAACTTTTACAACAAGAAGTTGATTGGCAAAATTTGCAAGAAAATCTAAAAGATTATCAAGAAAATTTACGTCTTGCGACACAAATTGAAAATGCCCAAAGAGCTAAATTAGAAAATGAGAGAAACTTACTTGCGCGTGGTCGTACATCGACTTATCAAATTTTAGTTTTCGAACAAGAATATTCAAATTCTGAATTAACTACACAACAAATTGCTCAAAAATTACATGAATTAATTGCTGAACAAAAACTTTACCAACAATCTGAAATTTAATTTTTAAAAAATGAATATCACCGAATTATCAATCAAACGTCCCGCTTTCATTTCAAGCTTGATGATAACAATCATCACTGTTGGCTATATCGCTTTCAAAAAAATGAATGTTGAACTTTTTCCCAACATCGATATTCCAATCATTTTTGTTTCGACTCGTTATGATGGCGCGGCGCCCTCGGAAATTGAAAGTTTAGTTTCTAAACCGCTTGAAGAAGAAATTAGCACGGTTTCGGGAATCAAAAAATTAATGTCGCGAAGCCTCAAAGACACTAGCCAAATCATTGTTCAACTTTATCAAAACACCGATATAAAATATGCTGAACAACAAATTCGTGATAAAATAAATCAAGCTCGCCCCAAACTTCCCGAAGATATTAAAGAGCCCGTGATTCGTCGCGTTGATCCTTCAGATCAACCCGTTTTGACTATAATTTTAAAGGCGGATTTACCCGAAGATAAATTATTTGATCTAGCCGACAACTTCGTGCGTCCTAGATTAGAGCAAACTGCCGACGTTGGAATGGTTGAAATTTTGGGCGCTCGAAAAAGAGAAATTCAAATTCTTGTCGATCAAAATAAATTAAAATCACGCGATATTTCTCTTTCTCAAATCAATCGCCAATTAGCTCTTTCAGGGCAAAATGTTTCGATTGGAAAAAGAGATATTGGTGACAAGCAACGAGTCTTCAGAAGCGCCAGCGAATTCAACGAAATTCATCAAATCGAAAATACTTTAGTTAATTTTTATTCCAATGAAATTCCTACCAAAGTTTCCGACATTGGCGTTGTAATTGACGGGCTCGAAGATGAAAATTCTCGAGCTTATTTAGATGGCAAAAAGTCATTATTTTTAACGGTTTATCGCCAATCCGATGCCAATATAATCAAGGTGGTTGATGGCGTTAAAGTACAAATCGAAAAAATTAAAAAAGATTTTGCGAGCATGGAAGGCAAGCCCGAAGTTACCGCCACCAAAGATGCCAGCGTTTATATTCGTAGCAATATTTCCGACATTCAAGAAGCGGTTGTTATCGCCGTAATTCTTACAGTTTTGACGGTGTTATTTTTCCTCGGAAGCATTCGCGCCACCATTATTACCGCTATTTCACTGCCCATCACTTTAATTGGCGCTTTTATAATTATGTATAGTGCTAATTTTACCATCAACGTAATTACTATGTTGGCATTAAGCTTGGCTGTAGGTCTCTTGGTCGATGATGCCATCGTTGTCGTTGAAAATATTTATCGCAAAATCG
>JBIIBR010000057.1:0-7348 GCA_044239285.1 Rickettsiales bacterium
GACTTGATGGATTGGTATTTGGAGTATGATTTACAATCTCCGAGACCAATCTTGAAGCTTCGATTCCAGATTCAATATTGATTTCGCGCGGACGAGTTTGTCTATTTTGTAATAATTTGTTAATTCCGATATCAAAAATTCTGCCAATCAATGGAGAACAGATTGATGCCATGAAGCCAATCAAAATTTGTTCTTCAATTTTTGGATTTTGAATTTTATCTTCTTCATTTTGTAAATTTTTAATCATGTTATCAAGCGAATAAAGAGTGAAGACAAAAAGAAATTGATTTAAAGATTTTTTGAACCCCCTTGGAGCGTTGCTAATTGAATTACAAAGACCCGCAATCGCTTCTTCGCTGATTATCGATTTTCCTATGTTATGTAGTAATTTTTGCGCTGATTCTTGAGGGGATGTTATTCCAAATTTTGTCATCATTAAATCGGCTACTTTTATCAAGGTTATTAAGCCTGAAAAAATTGCAATATTAGTTGATGAATCTTCGTTTTCAATTAGTCCCATAAAAACAATTCTACTAGCATTCTCTGCGAGTGATAAAAATACATCTTGATTGGCTTTGTTTAATTTTAAAGATGAATATGCAAACTTAACTATTCCTGTCGAAGTCGCCGTTAAGCACTCAACCTGTAAGGTTTTTAATAAATTATTATGAAATATTTCTCCCCAATTTTCTGATTTTCCTTGTAAATTTTTTAATGCGATTAAATTTTGATTATAAGGAGTGTCCATAAAAAGTCGTGGAGGCTTGCGATCGGCACAAAAATTTTTAAAAATTTCACCCGGATTTTTAAATTTTTGATTACAATTTTCTGAAATAGCCGAAACTCTGCCACCATTTCTGGCTGTAGCAGAAAACAATAAATCAATTACACCAATTTCTTCGGTTTCACTATATTTCATTGGAATTGCGCCGGGATAAAATGTGCTCAAAATGGTTATTGGAATAAAACTTTTTTGACTTAATAAGGGTTGGAAAAATTTAAAATCATCAATGTGATTTAAATTGAGCGAAGAATATTTTGGACTAGGCAAAAACATGTGAAAAATTTCATGATTAATTGTGTAGGGCTTCTTAATTCCTGAATCACTTAGACGAATATTTCCATTTAGCCAATTTCCCAAATAAGTTGAATTTTTAAATTCATACAAACCAAATCTTGGCGCTTGAGAAAGGTATTCTCCAAAATGAGTTTCATTGCAAGCGCCGATTTCCTTGGTTTGCTTAAGGGCAAAGCCAAACGATTGAAATTTTGAAACCGCTTGCAAAATTCCATACATTTGAAATAAGTTCATCGGCTTAGCATCGCTTGAAAGAGATGGCGCTTCAAAATTTCGAAGATAATCAAGAAAATCTGATGAAATTTCCGCTAAAGAATCGGTGTTTAATCTAGGTTTTGAATCATCCGAGCATTTAAGTCCATCAATTAATTCAAGCATTTGTTCACTTATGTTAAATGGTTTGCTAAAATTTTGCATTAATAATGGCATCAAAATTAATTCTCGCGTTTCTGGATCAACAATTTTGTTGGTAATTGAGGAAATTTGATTGATAAAGCCACTAAAATTTTTTCCGCTCGGATCAATTTTTAAACTTGTTAAATCTAGTCCTTTGGGCAAAGTTGAATTTTCGGTATCAGCCTTTTCTTTATTTGAAGCATTGAGGGCGGTGATAAATAAATTTGCTACGTCAAGAAGGTGGTTTTCAAGTCCTAATTGATATTGTAATTTATGGAAAATTTTATTAATTAGATTTTCATTTTCAGCTGGATCTAAAAAAGGATCGATTTCCAAAATTTCCTTTTTAAATTCTTGAAAAGCTAAGTCTTTCATAGATTTATAAAAATAATTAATATTTTAAAATTAACTATTTTTTTATTATCAAAACTAAGCAAATAGTTTATAATTTATTCTATTAAATTTTTTTTATTGTTTTTTTATAGAACATTTTTTTAATAAAATTTCTCTCAATAAAAAAATCTTGTTTAATTTAACATATTTAAATTTTATTTTTAAACATGCTATGTTGAATTAAATCTTGTTTTTGCTTGATCAAGGCGATCTGATGTATCGCGATTTTCATTAGTTACTAATCTTGCGTTGGAATTGGGAGCGGGTCTCGCCACTTCAATTTCTCTTTTTTTACCATCGAGACTTAATTCTTCGAATCGCGATACTACCTTATGATCGGGCTCGCTAATTCTTGCTTCTTGAAAAAATTTATTTTCTGGATAATTTTTTTGCAAAATATTGAGAATTTTTTCTTTTTGAGATGGAATTTTATCTAAATATTTAATTATTTTTTGACTCTCTTCGTCGCTAAATAAAACTCTAGCAGATCTTTTATTATCGCCGGTTAATAATGAGGTCATGGCAAATATAGTTTCAACTTTTTTGGAATTGGCTATCGTGGATTCGGGCGAGTCTTCAAGTTTTTTTAGATTCCTTAATAAAACTTCAAGCAAAGAATATTGATTAGAGGTTATTCTGAAATTTATTTCAGCTCCGGCTTCAATTAAAGATCTTGCCCCCTCTAAATTTCCAAAAGATATCGCGGAATAAAGTGGTGGAACTGAAATTCTTCCGGTGCTTTTGTTTTTTGCCATTGCCCAATCCTCATTGATTAAGTAAATCGAAGATGATGATTTAATTGAGTTAAGAATATCTTTGAGTAAATTAATGCACTCAGGATGGGTTGCAACAAATTGAAAAATAGTGGCAGAATTTTTCTCATTTTGAGGTAAAAAAATTTCTTCCGGATTTTTTCTTAGAAGATTGATTAGGCTTGGTGGCGAAATTGCCAATTCGCCATCTGAATCTCTTAGAGATTTTGATATTTTTCTGATTTCTTCATAAACTTTTTTTCCCTCCGAATCGCCTTCATTTAAATCCTCGATGGAGGCGAATTGTTTATTTAGTTCATCTCTTCTATTCCACTCTTCTATCAACAATCTTTCTCCCTCATCATAATGAATAAATTGGGCGATAGCAATGGGGTTAAAACCTTTGTCAATAGCATCGAGATCTATTTTTTCTGATTTTAGTAATTCTTTTAAAATTTGAGTTGATTGATTTAAAATTGCAACATGAAGTACAGTTTGCCCTTTGGAATTAAGGGCGTTGATGGGAATATCCTCATTTTCTAACAAAATTTGTACAATATTTATTTTATTTTGTGAAACGGCAAAATGAAGTAAAGATGAATAATCAAAGGATGAATCATTTTCTTGCAAATTCTTTAATAAAAATCGGGCTATTTCAGTTTGATTTTCTTTAATAACGGCAAAAATATAGTAATCATCAAGTCTTTTGTCGCTAACTATAATTTCCGCACCTTTTTCCAATAAACAGCTTAGCATTTCGGCGCTATTATTATGCACAATAGCATAAGCAAGCGGAGTTAAAGGAATGAAATTTGTATTAAAAACAACTTTATTAACATCGGCTTTTTGGTCTAATAAGAATTTTACGACAGGAGTATTTCCATTTAAAATTGCCATATAAAGAGGCGTAAAGTCTTTATGACTTTTTCCAGTGACTTCAATATCAATATCGGCGCCTTTTTCTAATATAATTTTGATTATTTCAATACTCTCACGGCAATCAATTTCGGATTTATCTTCATTGAAATCGCAGGCTATATGAAGGGGGGCGAATCCACTACGTGAAAATTTGTTAACATCTTCATATTTTTTTAATAATTTCCGAACCTCAGAATTGCTTAAATTAATAATGGCATAATCAAGATCAAAGGAATTTCCATTTTTTTTCTTTTTATTAACTTCACCTAAAAATTTGATTATTCCCTTTTTATTCTTATCCTCCTTAACATTAATAGCAATATCTAGAGAAGTTAATCCATCTTGGGTCTTCTGATCAGAATTCGCGCCTTTTTCCAATAACAATTTTATTGTTTCTAAATCTAGGCTCTCAATAGCATGATGAATAGGATATAAACCCACAGGTGAAGCTCTATGAAGAAAATCGCGAGTTTTTGAATTTCCTATATCCAATAATTGTCCTAATGCTTTAGCGTTGCCACAAGCGCAAGCAATATCGACTATTGAATAATTTGCATATTTTCCATTTTGAATAAGGCTATTTATATCTAATTTTTTCGACTCCAAAAGAATACTTAACAAATCATCTTTGTAATTCGTTATCGCAATAACAATTGGCGTAAGTCCATCCGATCGAGCTATATTTGGGTTTGCACCTTTTTCTAAGAAGAGCTTTAATATTTCGGTATTATTTTTTTCAATCACAATATGAAGTAAAGAATTTAAATTTATCTTGTCGACTTCTTTGGCTAATAATAATTGGACTATTGAGGTATTGTCATTTTCAACAGCAATATGAAGCGCAGTTTTATCAGATTTAGTTATTTTTTCCGTTTTTGCTTTATTATTTAAAAGAAATTCTACCATTTCGGGATTGTTATTTAGAGTGGCAAAATGGAGTGGGGTAAATTTTTCAAATTCTCCTTTGGAAACTACAAAATTTACACTTCCTTTGTTTTTTTCAACTAAAAGCCTAACCATTATAAAATTATTTTCTCTGGTCGCAATGTGAATCGCACTTAGGCCAAGAGAATCCAATTTATCAAAGTTTGCACCTCTATCAAGCAATAACTTTGCAATGTCAGCTTTACCTTTCCGGATGGCATAAATAAGAGGTGTGTCACCATTTTCGGCGGGTCTTTTGTCAATCTCGGCACCCTTGTCCAATAATAGTTCTATAATTTTAATATTACTCATTTTAATAGCGACAATGAGTGGAGTTTCGCTATTTGCAACTATATCAATATTGGCGCCCATTTCCAGCAAAAAATTCGTTATTTTAATATCATATTTTCTTATGCTAAAGATGATTGGTGGTGCAATATGGCTAGTATCTACGTCTGGAATTGGTTCGTTGAAATTTGTTATTTTGGACAAGAAAAGATTGAGAGTTTCAAATTTATTATTTTTGGCTTTAATGGCGCCAATAAAGAAAAGTTTAGTGTCGAATTCGCGCTGATTTTCTAAAATAATCTCGGTCATTTCTAAGTTACCAAGGCGGATTGTGGATCTGAATAAATTTAAGCTATACCAAGGGAGACTTGATTCGCTTGTTAATATATCGTGGACCTTGGTGGTATCGTTTTTTCGAGTCGCCGAAAGAAGTAAATATTCGGGATCATCACCTTTATATTCTAAAAATTTATCTATAAAATCGAAATTAGAATTTGCGATAGCTAAGTCAATAACTGATTTTTGAAATTCTTGAGAAAATTGAGAAAAAGCATCAATAAAAAAACGCGTATTTTGTTCATCTTTAAAATTTTCTAAACCAAGATTTATAATAGTTAGTTGAGATCCAGTCATTCTAGCCAATTCTACAAGTTTAGGATTTAAATAATCTCTAACTTGGCTTGGTTGGATTAATCTAAATTCTGAATTACCGAGATTTGCATTTCGATTTGGAATAATTATTAGGAGCGAAATATCTTCTTTTGCTCTAGCAATAATAATCTCCCTAGTTGATCTTTGTGACGCCTCAATATCATCACTTGATCCTCGATTACGTGAATTAAACACTCTTTCTAAAAAATCTATTTCATCGTCATTTTCAGCTATTTGATTATACATATTTTTTAAAGATTGCTTGCTTTCAAGCGCTTTAATAAAAATAGATAAATTTGTAATATTTACTTTTATTTCAGTTACAAAACCAAAATTGAATCGACCTCTTGAATTGCGAATAAATTCAATCGGAGGAGGAGCGGAAGGGTTTGGCATCATATTTTACAAAAATCAATTGTTAATTTAAATGGAAATTACTTTTTTAAAATTCAATTTTTTTATTCGGAATAAAAAATTATTTTTAAAACATTTACTAAATATTTATTTATCGTTAAGTTCTTTTTCCCATAATCCAATCTCTTATTTTAACGTTTTCTGCCTCCGGATTTTTTATTTTTTGATTCGGATTGCTTCTTACTCTTGATTCGCCTTCGGTACATTTTTCAATTTCATCTAATTCTTCCAATTTTGGATGAATTTTTGCTTGAATAAAATTTGGTCCAGAATCTTTTTTAATTTCATTTAAATTTCGATAAATTTTTTGAGAAGCAAAAGGGGCTGGTGCGTAAATGATTTTAATTTCGTCGCTATCAGCTTCGTATAAAAGATTTCCTAAATCAATCGATTGCGAAAGCCACTCGCTGACGGAGTCGTTGATTAGAGACATAATTGTTTTTTCTAAATCTTCCGAAGCGTGATTTTTTAATTTTATCGGATCCATCTCGGCCGATATTGTCAAAATAGACATTTTTTTATCAATTCGAAAATCAATGTAAAAATTATCGGCTTCAGATTTGTCTGAGTTAAATCGGATATCGATTCTGCTATTTTCTTCATTCTGAATAAATTTAATTACAATTGATGGCTCATCTTCCTTTAAAACCACGGGAAATAAATTTAAAATAGAATTAAGAGGAGTTTTATTTTGATCATCTGATGGTTCCCAAGTGCCGAATTTTAATTCATAAACTGTTAAATTTTTTTCTTCATTAAAAAAATTTTCAACTAAGCCAATTCCAGTTGGTAAAAAATCAATCGGAAAGGGATTTTCTTTATAGTCACGAATGTGACAATTCATTTTTGTTCTGCCAACTTTACTAAAAATAAAGATATGAGCTTGATTTGTACCATCATCTTCAATTGTTTTGTTTTTAGCTAAAATAAAATTTGAAGCGTCGCTAAAAGTTATATCAAACTCATTGCCGTTGTAGCTAGCATTGGTGTTGTAAGTAGTTTGTATTTCTTGAGAAAGAGGGTGCATTTCTATTTCTTTCTCTCGGATATATAAATCAACCGCTTCGCAAAAAACGTCGTCTTCGCGCGAATATTCACGAAATTTATTAAGAAATTTTGGGCATTTTTCGAGTAAAAGATCGAGCATATTAGTTTCCGTTAAAATATTGTGAAGATTTTGTGAATGATGCGTTTTGTGGAGAGAAAGTTCGGCGATGTTCTTTTGAATTTATTCGCAGATTATTGATCGACGTTAATTTATTAATTCCTTGATCGCCAATTTGATTAATCTTTATATCGTCATTTGTTTTACATGAAATTAAATAAATATATTTGAGACTTTCAGCGTTATTGACAAATTTTAATATATATTGTTTAAAAATTGCATAATTTCGCATGTTATAACTTATTGTGTAGTTTATAAATAAAAAAAATAAATAATATTTTTAATATTTAATATTTTACTTTTATTTAGAATACACAATTAATACACAAATTATTTAATTAAATTTATTTAATTGGTTTTTTATGAAGC
>JBIIBR010000092.1:0-5630 GCA_044239285.1 Rickettsiales bacterium
AAATTTTATTTATTATAGCGCATATTGATAATCATGGTTTTAAGCATGATTAAAATATTTTACTAAGGGAAGTGTAAAGTTAAATAAGTGGATATTTTCTGGCATCAAAAAGTTGATAATGCCACCATTCTTTGCTATAAAAATCAAAGCCAGCGAACATCATTATTCCGAGTAAAGTATTGCGGTTGTTGAGCTGGCGCGGTGAAATTTTTAAGTAATTATGAAAGGCGAGGTCGGAAAGTTCATCAAAATCACTACCCATATCAAGTTCATTGCCAGAAAAATCGCATAAAGTTAAATCGATTGCAACGCCTCGACAATGAGGGATTGAGCCGGTTTCGGGATTAGAAAAAAAACTTTGATATTGTGGAAATTTTTGAAAATATTCAAACATAAATTTTTGTACCGCAAAAGGGCGATAAGCATCAAAAATTTTTAATTTATAACCAAGATTTTTGGCGTATTCAACGGCTTTCTCAAATTTTGCATAAGCTTCTGGATGAAGCGCATTGTAAGGTTGGTGATATAAAATTTGTTTGCAAACATTATTGGCGGTGGCGTAACGAATATCGAAAATTACATCGAGATTTTTATCATTTATTTCAACTAAATTTGACATTTTTTTTCAAATAATTTTATTAATTAAATTTTTATTATTGATAAAAATTTTTTATTTTGGGAGCTAATAAATCATCGAATTCACCTTCGGGAATTTTTGGATATTTTTTATCGGCAGTGTCTTCGGCGCCAATGATTTCAGCTTTCGCATCATATTTAAAAATTTTTAAATTATAATGCCACCATTCATTTTCATAAATTTCAAAACCGGATTTTTGCATAATTTCGGCGAGAATTTGACGATTTTTTTCGGCAATTTTATTTTTTTCACTTAGCGCCTTCGAGCCATGATGGGATTGTTCAGACATGTTATCAAAACCTGTGCCCATATCTAAATCTTTGCCATTTTTATCAATTAAAGTTAAATCGATCGCAATGCCACGAACATGCGTTGCGACACCTTCGCTTGGATGTGAAACATAGCCTTTTTCAACATGCTCGGGAAATTTATCAGCCATAAAAGCTTGAACTTCAAAAGGACGATAAGCATCCCAAATACGAAGCTTTAAACCTTTTTTTTGAGCTAATTCCGAAGCTTTTCGTAAATTTTTAAAAGCGTCTTGATGTGCGTAAATAAAGGGATGGCTATAAAGTTGTTGATAACAAAAATTTTCATCTGTGGCGTAAGGGACATAATCGGTGAAAATTTTTTCATCTTGAGAAATTTTTACCAAATCATGTTTTTTTAAAAAAGACTTTTCTTTTTCTAAAAATTCTGCTGATTGAAAATAATCGTTTTTCATATTTGTTAGTCAGAATGGCTTTAAGATCACGAGAGCAACGCTGGCAATCATTATCAAGGTTGGAATTTCGTTTGCGATACGATAAAATTTTTCGGAATTTTTATTTTTTCCGCTAGCAAAATTTTTGCGCCATTTGCTTAAAAAACCGTGAAAACCTGCTAAAATTAATACTAAAGTAATTTTTAAATGAAGCCAATATGAGCCCTCGAAGCCGATTTGGATCGCCATGTAAAAACCAAAAATAAAAGTGGCGATCATTGCGGGATTCATAATATAACGCAATAATTTGCGTTCCATTTCTTGAAAAACTTTATCACTTTCAGAATTCACCGCAACTTTGCAATGATAAACGAAAATTCTAGGTAAGTATAATAAGCCTGCCATCCACGATATAACGCTTACAATATGTAGTATTTTAACAATATCGTAACTTTCAATATTTTCCATTGTTTTTGAAAATTTATATTAAATTCTTGATTAATTTTGCTTCAAAAAATAGACTTTAACAAGTAAAATAAAATTTATCATTATTTATAAAACTTTTTATAATAATTTTGCAAATTAATTTTTTTAATCATGAAACTTCTTGCCTGTAATAGCAATAAAATTTTATCACAAGAAATCGCCAAATATTTAGGGGTTGAACTTGTTAACGCCGATGTAAAAAAATTCACTGATAATGAAATTTTTGTTGAAATCAAAGAAAATGTTCGCGGTGAAGATATTTTTGTGATTCAATCAACCTCTTATCCCGCCAACGACCACATCATGGAATTATTGATCGCAATTGATGCTCTGCGTCGCGCTTCTGCCAAAAGAATTACGGCGGTGATTCCTTATTTTGGTTATGCGCGTCAAGATCGCAAAGTTGCTCCACGCACTCCAATTTCGGCAAAATTAGTGGCGAATTTAATTACTTCGGCAGGGGCTGATCGCGTTCTCACGCTTGATTTACACGCCGGTCAAATTCAAGGTTTTTTTGACATTCCCGTCGATAATCTTTACGCTTCGCCAGTTTTTATTCGCGACATCAAAGAAAATTTTGGTACCAATAATTTAGTAATCGTTTCTCCTGACGTTGGTGGTTTGGTTCGAGCCCGCGGTATTGCCAAAAAAATTAACGCCGAATTGGCAATTGTTGATAAACGTCGACCTGTTGCTGGAGTAAGCGAGGTAATGAATATTATTGGCGATGTAGAAGGTAGAAATTGCATTATCGTTGATGATATGGTTGATTCGGGTGGAACTTTATGCAATGGCGCGGAAGCTTTGCTGGAGAAGGGTGCAAACTCAGTTTCGGCTTACATCACTCACGGCGTTTTATCGGGAAAAGCTTGCGATCGCATTGCCAATTCTAAGTTAAAAAATTTAGTTATTACCAATTCAATTGAGCCAACAATCGAAACTTTATCAGTAAAAAATATTAGAATTATAAATGTGGCGTCGCTTCTGGGAGATGCTATTAGAAACATTACTCAAGAAAAATCTGTTTCAACTTTGTTTGATTAATTATGAAAAATTTAGTTAAAAATTTAGTTCAAAAAAATAAAAAATTTGCAATGGATGGTGCAACATATTTGGCTTTTGCTTTTTGTGTGGCAGGCTTTGCAACAATTATTGCCGATTTATTTTATCAACCAAAAATTGTTAAAAAAAGAGGTTATGAAATCGAGATCGCGCTTGATGGCAAGCCGGTTCCCAAAAAACCAGAAAAAATTATTGATTTAGCCGAATTAATGATCACTGCCGACATTGATCGCGGTGCTAAAATTTTTAAAAAATGTGCTTCATGTCATAATGTCCAAAAAGGCGAGGGTGCTAAAGTTGGTCCGGGACTCTACGGAGTTGTTGGTCGCGCCAAAGGTATTTTTGCTGGATTTTCTTATTCAGAAGCGATGAAGGCAAAAGGTGGAATCTGGGATCGTGATGCAATTAATCAATTCATTACTAAGCCTAAAGACTACTTACCTGGGACTAAAATGGCATTTGCTGGTTTAAAAAAACCACAAGATCGAGCCGATGTAATTTTATATCTCGAAAAACAAGCAAAATAAATCTTAGAATTTTATATTATTTTAGAATTAAAAAACTAACTTTGCTTTAATCTCAATCTCAAATAAAAATTTATGGAAAGTATTTTTGAAATAGCTTTAGTAATAATTTTTGGAGCGATTTTTGGCTCTTACGCTACGCTTTTTGCATACCGTTTGCCACGTGGCGAATCATGCTTCGGCAGATATTTTGGCAAAAAATCTCGCTGTCCAAATTGTGGTTTTACCATCATCACTCGCGACTTAATTCCATTGCTAAATTGGATAATTACTTGCGGAAAATGTCGTTCATGTAAAACTAAAATTCCACGCATTCATCTCTTTGTTGAGCTTTCGACCACAATATTATTTTTAATTTGTTATTTAAACTTCGGATTCACCGAATTATTTATTGTTAATTGCTTGATTTCAGTAAGCTTGGTTGTAATTATGGCGTGCGATATAACCCATAAAAAATTTACGCGTGAAGCATTAATTTTTTTACTATTTTTTGTAACTATAAATCGAGTTTTGTTTGATCAAACATTGATAAACATTGTTTATTCTCTAGCTCTTGGCGTCATTGTTTCAACAATATTTTACAAAATAATTTATAAAAATTTTAGCTATATTTTCATCAATGAAGAGCATTTTTTAGATTATATTAAGCTAATATTAATTGCTTCAATTGCCTTAGACTATCAATCATTCCTGTATTATTTTTTTGAAGTAATGTTTATTTTATCGCTATTATCCTTTTTTAAAGTTTTTAGTAAAAAAAATATGATTTCAATCGGATATGTTTTTGTTTTTCCGCTATTGTGGATATTGATAATTCAACCAATTAATTACTAAAATTTATGAAATTTTCAGATTATAAAGTTAAAGATATAAACCTTGCCGAATGGGGAAGAAAAGAAATTACGCTAGCGGAAAATGAAATGCCGGGATTGATGTCCCTTCGTAAAGAATATGGCAATTCTAAGCCATTAAATGGTGCCAAAATTGTTGGTTGTTTACATATGACAATCGAAACAGCGGTTTTGATTGAAACCTTGACTAATCTGGGTGCGGAGGTGCGCTGGAGTTCTTGCAATATTTTTTCAACTGTTGACCAAGCGGCTTCGGCGATAGCTGAGGCAGGTATTCCCGTCTTTGCGTGGAAAGGCGAAAGTGAGGAAGAATATGATTGGTGCATTCGCCAAACCATAGTTGGCAAGGCTGGTTGGGTTCCAAATATGATTCTTGATGATGGTGGAGATTTAACTAAAATGATTCATCAAGAATATCCTGAAGTTTTGAAAAATATCAAAGGGGTTTCGGAAGAGACTACAACAGGTGTCGCACGACTTTATCAAATGGAAAAAGAAGGAAAATTAAAAGTTCCGGCGATTAATGTTAATGATGCGGTTACTAAATCAAAATTTGATAATCTTTACGGTTGTAAAGAAAGTGTAATTGACGGCATTAAGCGTGCTACCGATGTTATGATTGCTGGTAAAATGGTGGTGATTTGTGGCTTTGGCAATGTTGGAAAAGGTTGTGCCGAAGCCTTTAAAAGTCAGGGCGCGAGAGTGGTGGTAACGGAAATTGATCCGATTTGTGCTTTACAAGCGGCAATGAATGGTTATCAAATTTTACCAATCGAAGATGTGGTTTCTCAAGCTGATATTTTCATTACAACGACGGGAAATGTCGACATCATTACGATTGAGCATATGCGTCAAATGAAGGATTGCGCAATCGTTGGCAATATTGGGCATTTCGATAATGAAATTCAAGTTGAGGCTTTGAGAAATTTAAAATGGACCAACATTAAACCGCAAGTTGATCAAATCACTTTCCCCGATGGCAAAAGAATGATTTTGCTGGCTGAAGGCAGATTATTAAATTTGGGTTGTGCAACGGGGCACTCAGCGTTTGTAATGTCGGCGAGCTTTACTAATCAAGTCATGGCGCAAATTGAATTGTGGAATAATCATCAAAAATATCAAAATAAAGTTTATATTTTACCAAAAGAACTTGATGAAAAAGTTGCACATTTGCACTTAGAAAAACTTGGCGCCAAGCTTACTAAACTTACAAAAAAACAAGCTGATTATATTAACGTCCAAATTGAAGGACCATTTAAAACAAATGAATATAAATATTAACAAAAAACCTCTAAACTCTCGATAACAAAGGGCTTAGAGGCTTTTAAATTTTAGAGGATATCATGGATAAATTTCAAATTACCGTT
>JBIIBR010000162.1:0-3228 GCA_044239285.1 Rickettsiales bacterium
TTTTATCGATTCCGCCGATTTGTTGACGGGTGCGATGCCGGCGCAATATGGCTACAGAACCGCTGGTGTGGTTGAAATAAAAACCAAAGATCACGTTTCTAAAGAAAATTTGGAAAGCGGAGCTTACGCGGAAGCGATTTACGGCTCCAACCGAACTGCGGGTTTAAATCAACAATTTAGTGGTTCTAAAAAAGGGTTAAATTACTTTTTAAGTGGCTCTTATTTAGAAAATTCGCGCGGTCTCGAAAGCCCGACGGGAGCTAGAAAGTCAGTACATAATGATAGTAAGCAAGATAAATTATTCGGCTATTTTTCTTATGTTCTTGATGCTAGCAAAAGGCTTAATGTGATAGTTGCCAACGCTACAAATCGTTATCAAATTCCTAATATTGCCAATCAAGAAAAATCATATGAACTTGATAATTCTCCAAGCATTAATTCGTCGCAACTTGATCAAAACCAAATCGAGTCAAATCGCTTCGCAATCGTAGCTTTGCAAGGAGTTACTAAAAGTGAAATTGATTACCAAATTTCTGGTTTTGTGCGCCATAGCGATTTAAAATTTCGTGGCGATAATATTGGCGATTTAATTTTTAACGGCACGTCATCAAACATTGATAAATCAAGCTTGAACACTGGAATTCAAGGTGATTTTAGCAAAAAAATTAATGACAAAAATATTTTACGTGCGGGTATTTATTTTAGCGATAGTGCAATTCGTGATTCGCAAAAAAACTTAACTTTTTTGGCTGATGAAAATGGTCAAACCTCAACTGCGCCAATCGGAATCAATGACAAATCGCTCAAAAACACTCAACTTTATAGTTTATATTTACAAAATGAATATAAGCCAATTGAGAAATTAACATTGAATGGCGGAGGTAGATTTGACAAGGTTAACAGCCAAATTAATGCTCATCATTTTAGTCCAAGATTTAATGCAATTTATCAATTAAATGATAAAATTAAATTTCATTCGGGCTATTCGCGATATTTTACAGCACCAAAAGCTGAATTGCTCTCGAACCTTGATATTCAAAGGTTTGAAGGCACAACAAATCAACCCGAAACCTTTCGTAATGACAAAGTTAAGCCGGAAAAAACTGATTATTTTGATGTTGGTTTGAAATATCAAGCAAGCAAAGAATTAAATTTTGGCGTTGACGGTTATTACAAAAATATTCGTGATATGCTCGATGAAGGGCAATTCGGTCAAGCCTTGATCTATAAGCCTTTCAACTATGATCAAGCTAGTGTTTATGGTTTAGAATTTTCGAGTGATTACAAAATAAAAAACTTTACTGCCTTTGCCAATGTTGCTTATCAAAAGGCTCAAGCCAAGGGAATCAACTCTGGACAATATTTGCATGAAGTTGCCGAAGTTGATTATTCGCAAAAAACTTCTTTAAATCCTGATCACGCGCAACGCGTAACGGCTTCAGCTGGTTTGGCTTATAAATTCACAAAAACCAAAACCAACTTAGGTTTTGATGTGCTTTATGGCAATGGACTACGTCGCGGAGAAGCCAACACGCTCAAGATGCCGTCTTATAGTCAATTTAATATTTTTGCTACACAAAAAATTGAAAAATTCAATTTGCGTTTGAGTATTAATAATATTTTGGACAAAAAATATGCCTTGCGTGACGGCACGGGAATTGGCGTTCAAGCCTCACAATTCGCACCAAGAAGAAGTGCTTATTTAATTTTATCGAGGGAATTTTAGAAAATGAATTTTACTATAATAACTGCGGGCGGTATCGTTATGATACCGCTCTCAATTATTGCCATTATTGCTTTGGCGATAATTTTTGATAAATTATTTTTCATCAAAAAATTTACCAAATATCCGGAAAAATTGGCGGAAATTATCGAAACTTATAATTTCGATTGGAAAATTTTTTCGCAAGAATTAAAAAAGATTAATCATAAAAATTATTATTATAAATTTTTTAAAGCACTCGATGAAAATAAGTCGCGACCTGCTTGGTGGCTTGAATCAAGGGCGGGGGATGAAGCTAAAATTATTGAAAAAAATCTCAATAATAATTTGTGGATTTTGGAAACGATTACTACTTCCGCACCTTTGCTCGGTTTGCTCGGAACGATTTTCGGGATGATGTCTTCTTTCAAAATTATCGGCGCCAATGATATAATTAATCCCAATGGCGTAACGGCGGGAGTGGCTGAGAGTCTAATCGCCACGGCATTTGGCTTAATCATTGCTTTGATTACTTTATGTGCTTTTAATTATTTTTCAAAAATTCAAAATCAAATTATCGACGACCTTGAAAGGCTTGGCACCAAAATCATCGAACATTTAAAAATCGATAACAAAATTCATGAAAATTAAAAGATTAAATCCAACTAAAAAAGGCAAAATTGAAATCATTCCAATGATTGATGTGATGTTTTTTTTGTTGGCAACTTTTATTTTAGCATCGATTGCCATGCAGAAATATCAAGGCGTCGCGGTTAATTTGAATAAGGGCAGTGCCGATAATATTAGCGAACAACAGCAATCAATAACTATCAGCATAACTCATGATAATCTAATTTATATCAACAAAAATCAAGTTTTGCCGAGTGAAGTTGCGAATAATTTAGAAAAGTTAATTAATGATAAAAATAATAATATTTTAATTGCCAGCGATGAAAATTCTAAACAAGGTGTCGTCATGCAAGCGATGCTTGAAGCTAAAAAAGCCGGTGCGAAAAAATTTTCTTTCATTGTTAAAAATTGAATATGATTTACCCGCTTCGAAGCTACGCCCTCGCTATTTTATGTTATTTATCAATAATTATTTTTATTGGTTTAAAAGAAAAAAATAGCGAAAAAAATCCGTTAATTTCTTTAGAAATTGAAGCCGATTTTGTTGGGCTCGTCAATCAACATCAAGAAAAATCAACGAGGCAAAAAGAAAAAAATATTAACAAAATTTTGCTTCCGCAAATTTCCAAAAAAGAATTTAACGAAAAACAAGAAATTGAACCAAAGCAAGAAAATAAAGCACTCGAGACCACTAATTCCAAAAATAATTTAGACGCAAAAAAAGTTGCTCCACTTTTTCAACCGCTTCCCGAAATTCCTTTTGACATGCGAAGTGAGGCATTTTCAACTAAAATTATTGCAAAATTTTATATCGAAAAAGATGGCAGTGTCAGCGATGTTGAATTGCTCGAAATTTCACACAATCCACGATTGAATTTGTTGTTGTTGAAGTCTTT
>JBIIBR010000163.1:0-3204 GCA_044239285.1 Rickettsiales bacterium
CGTTTTTGCGAGCCGTGAGCATCTCTCGAAAGGATATAAGCCTTTTGAATTAAAGCGGAATTGACTTGCGGATTATATGTTTTTATTTTGGCGATTAATTCGTTTGATGTTAACATAATTAAAGAATTAATCGGCGTTATATAAATTCATCTCCAAAGAACCCAAATCTCATCGCGAATGGGCGAATTTACTTCGCCCGAAGCGATTCAACTAAAAAGCTAAATTTGCTTTAGGTTATTTGCGTTAAAAAAATAGCCTAAACGGCTATTTTTAGGTTTCTCGCGTTTAAAAAATAGCCTAAACGGCTATTTTTAGCGAGAAACGGGACTAGGAGCGAAGGCGACGCGGTCCCAGTCGCGAATCTTTTTTGAAAAAAAAGATGAAGCGTTTATCCACAAAAAAATTCCAAAAAAACCAAAAAATTATCGCGAATGAGCGAATTTATTTCGCCCGAAGCAATTCTACTAAAAAGCTAAATTTGCTTTAGCAAATTTAATGTGTAACACTCAAAATAACGCTTCCAATCTTAAATCAGGCGATTGAATTTAAGGACGAGTCTGCGTAAGCCTACCCTAATGTAGGCGCGCAAAGACGAGTTTCCGCAAAATTCGGTCGCATCATTTAAGAGTGGAGCGTTATTAGTCGTTTACGTCTATATTTTCCGATACAAAACTATCATCTTTCAAAATAATATTCGCTTCAGTTTCTTCGGAAATTACTTCTACAATATTTTCATCGGAAGAGCTGATATTTAAATCAACCATTCCACGATTTTTAATTGAATTTATAATATTTTTACGTTGAGCTTCAACATCAATTGAATCGCTCGCGATTTCGCGTAAAGCGATAACTGCAGGCTTTTCTTTGCGATCAAGATTGGTGCTTGAGCCAGACAATATTGCTTTGGCGCGATTGCTAGCAATTAAGCATAATTCAAAACGATTAGGGACGACTTCAACGCAATCTTCAACGGTAATTCTTGCCATTTTGTTTAATTTTTTGGATTATAGATAAGTCGCCAAATTGGAGTTTTGGCAATTAATTTCTTTTAAAATTTTAAACAATATTTTTTTACATGCAACCATTTTTTCTAAGCAAAAATATTTAAATTTCTGGTCAATATTGGAAATTAATAAAAACTAGAAAAACTTATTTTAAAAGCAATTTTTTAATAAAATTTTGGGCGATTCTTACCGCCCTAATATCAATCGTGTGATCCAAATGATTGATGGCGTGGGCTTCGAAAGGAATTTGATATTGATTTAAAATTTTTTGTGCTTCGTCAAAATTAGCGAAAGGCAAAACCGAATCATGAGTGCCGTGAATCAAACAAATATCTGGCTTGGAAATAATTTTATCGCCAACGCTTAGTGGCTCAACGACTTTACCTGAAAAACTTATTATTCCAGCAATTTTTTTGGGCATAATCAGACCTTGATAAATCGACATCATACTTCCTTGCGAAAAACCGATTAATATTAAATTTTCGTAAGATAAATTGAATCTTTGTAATTGCTCCTCAATAAATTTTAGCAAAATTTGATTGGCATTTTTAATTTTTGGCGCCAAAATATCGAGAGCGTTACGCTCTACTCCCGCATAAAGCGAGAACCATTGATAACAGTTAGGAAATCCACCTTCCCACGGTTCAATCGCGTTTGGCGCGATAAAATAAGCATCTGGAATAATTGGTTGAAATTCATTTGCTAATTCAATAAGATTTTCGCCATTGGCACCATAACCATGCAACAAAATCACTAAAAATTTTGGCGATTTGGTCGCGCCATATTCATGAGTAGTTAAAGCCATAATTTATCATTAATTTTTTATTCAATTTATGCTTACCATAGATAATTTAAGTTTTTATAAAGACAACAAAAAAATTTTTAGCGAGCTATCTTTTTCACTTAGCATTTCTTCGGCTTTAATTATCACCGGCAAAAATGGTTGTGGAAAATCTTCGCTGTTAAAAATAATCGCTGGAATCTACGAAATTCAAAGTGGAAGGGTTTTATGGGGCAATGAAAATATTGAAAATTTTCGCGATGATTTCAATGGCGACACCCAATTTATTGGCCATAAAAATTTTTTAAAACCCGAATTAACCGTTAAAGAAAATCTTGAATTTTATGCCGATTTACGTGGCACCAAAAACGCCGTCGCTCCCGCTTTAGAATTTTTTTCGTTAAGAGATTTACAAAATTCAATGGTAAAAAATCTATCGGCTGGCTGGCAACAACGTGTAATATTAACCAAGCTCTTAGCCTGCCCCGCTACAGTTTGGCTTCTCGACGAACCTTCGAATAATCTTGACAAAGATGGCAAAGAACAACTTCACGAATTGATCAAAAATCGCATCAAAGATCGCGGTTTAGTCATAATCACCTCCCACGATGACATGTTTTTTGATTTAGGACCGAAATTAAATTTAGAAGATTTTGGCTAGTTTAAAAAATTATTAAATCTAGCAACAACTCGTAGCAATTTCAAAATAGATCATTTTATTTTCTTTGACATCCGAAGTAATTAATTGCGAGCGATTTGTCGCAAAGGAATAAGTTAAAGAAGCGTTAAAATATTTGCTATTAAAAGCAGTTTTCAAGCCAGCGCCGGCAAGTCTTCCGCTTGCACCCTCATCAACATATTTATTTTTAACATAACCATAATCGTAAAATGGTTCTAAAGAAAATTTATGTAAATGTACCAAATTTTTATCGAAAAAATTATGATTTTTTTCATCATGATTTTTATCAAAAGATGGCAGAAAAGATCCGAGATTAAAATTAAGTTTATTTCTAAAAGAATAACCCGAATCGCCATTGATATAATTTTCGCGAAAGCCCCGCACCGAATAATATCCGCCGACTGAAAATTGCTCAGAACCAAAAAGCGTTTGTCTGGCATATTGAGCATTCATTTCGCTAGTAAAAATTAGCGGTGAATTAATTTTAGAAAAAATAAATTTTTTGGAAAAATTAGCGTAAAGTTTGAAAGCATCAAATTGCGCTCGCGGTGCGGTTTTTGAGGAATCGGACTCAGCTTTTTTGGCGTTCATAATTTTCAAACCCCGCGCATAAGAAGGGTTTAAATAAATGCTGATAGTGTTATCGAGATATGAAGAAACGCTCAAGCCCAAATTTAAAATCGAAAGTTTTCGTGCCGAAGTGACGATTTTTTCTTTGTTGAGATAGCTCGCCGAATCCT
>JBIIBR010000164.1:0-3195 GCA_044239285.1 Rickettsiales bacterium
CCTAGAAGAATGATCTTTTTTATGAATTTTCAAATGCTCTGTTAAATTATCAATTTTTTTAGTAATTATTGCGCATTGAACTTCGGTTGAACCGCTGTCATTTTTACCTTGAGCGAATTCGCTAATAACTTGTTTTTTAGTTTTTTTGTCGAACAACATTTTTTAATTAATTATGCTTGAAAGTTTAGTTCAAGCGGGTTGGTATTTATACTATTTTGATAAAATTATTAAAACCCTTCGGATCTAGAACTCGAAGCTTTTGTTTTAAATTTTTTATCTAAAAAATATTTTATTTTAAATCAAAATCGGTATTAATATAACTCAAATCATCTTTTTGCAATTTTTATATCTCATGCAAAGCCAGAAGCGAGCCATCTTTATTAGATTGTTCAAAATTAATCATATTTTTTAATTCGTCAAGTGAAATTGTTTTGTCAATCGAAAACTTTCCGACATTCATTCTTTTTAAGGCTCCAACAAAACCGCAAATATTGTTTTTTTTACAAATATCGCGAGCTAAACTTCTAACATAAGTTCCTTTAGAGCATTCAATTTCCATTTCGCAATAATCTTGATAAAAACCCAAAACTTTTATCGAGTAAATTTCAATTTCACGAAATGGCATTTCAACCTCTAAGCCCTGACGCGCTAGATTATAAGATCTTTCGCCATTGATTTTTATGGCTGAAAATTTTGAAGGTTGTTGTTTAATTTTACCAAGAAAATTTGGAATATTTACCATAAATTCTGCCATAGAAATTCTTTTATAACTTGTTTCTATAGTTTTTCCGGTAATATCATCGCTATCTTTAAATTCTCCAAATATTATTGTAAAATAATATTTTTTGGTGAAGTCCATAATCATTGAAGATTGTTTGGTGGATTTATTAATTGCTATTGGCAATACTCCCGTAGCAAATGGATCAAGGGTTCCACCATGTCCAACTTTTTTGGCTTTAGTTATTTTTTTTATGATTTTTACGGCGAATGCCGAGGAAATATCTTTGGGTTTATCAAGATTTATCCAATAATTTTCATTGGTAAAATCGAAATTTTTTTTGGCAAAAATATTTACAACTTTTGTCATTTATGCTACACGGCATTGGCGCCAGAGACTATATCGATAAGCTCCCTAGTGATATTTGCTTGACGAGTTCGATTGTAAACTAATGTTAAATTTTTGATCATTTTACCAGCATTGTTGCTGGCTGATTCCATCGCCGACATTCTCGCGCCCTGCTCGGAAGCACTATTTTCCAGAAGTTGATTGTAAATTTGAATGGTAATATTTTTTGGCAATAGCTCTTCAAGAATTTCTTCTTCGCTTGGTTCGTAATTCATTGGTGATTCGAGGTTTGCCGAATTAGCATTAAAATTTATTGGAGCGGGAATTATTTGATTACAAACTTGTTCTTGAGTAATTGCCGATTTAAATTTGCTATAAATTACTTCGCACACATCGAATTGATCGTCATTGAACATTTCGATAATTTTATTGCTTAATTTTTGAGCTACTTCGTAATTAATTACGCTTCTAAAAATTCCACTAAAATTTTCTACAATTTTATTACCATGAACTGGACGCAATTGCTCGAATGCTTTTCTGCCGACGCACATTATTTTGACTTCACGACCTTGAGAAATTAGTTCGTTGATTTTATTTTTAGTGAATTTTACGGTGGCACTGTTTAAGCCTCCGCACAAGCCACGATCCGAAGAAACTACAACAATTAAATGTTTTTCATTGGCGCCTTTTCCTGTTAATAATGGAAATTTTTCGTTCAATCCACCGCGTACCGAAATGTTGGAAGCTAAGCTTGAAGTCATGTCGCGAATTTTTTCAGCAAATGGTCGCGAAGATTCAACTAAATTGCGAGCTTTCTTTAAACGTGAAGCTGCCACCATTTTCATGGCTTTAGTCATTTTTTGGGTTGACTTAACCGATTTTATTCTTGTTTTTAATGTTTTTAAATTTGCCATAAAATTCTATTTAACATGCCAAGTTTTAAGCTTGGCAAATGTTAGCTAAGTTATTTTTTTTCGTGTTTCAATTTATCATCTAAACCAACATGGTCAAGGTGACTAGAAGGTGAATGATTTAAAAAAGTAGAAACAAATTCCTCAATTATTTTTTTAAGTTTCGCTTCGGTGTCATCGGTAATTTTTTGCTCTTTTTTAATTGAGTTTAAAATTTCCGGATGAGAATTTCTCAATTTCTGTAAAAAATTATTTTCAAATTTTGTAACTTCTTTAGTTGGAACTTTATCGAGATAACCTTTAACTCCAGTGTAAATCGAGACGACTTGCTCTTCAAATCCCATTGGAGAATATTGATTTTGTTTCAAAAGTTCGGTAAGTTTACGACCTTTATCGAGTAATTTTTGTGTTGCTGGATCGAGATCGGAACCAAATTGAGCGAAGGCTTCAAGTTCACGGAATTGAGCTAAATCAAGTTTGATCGTTCCCGCTACTTGTTTCATCGCTTTAGTTTGAGCTGCCGAACCAACACGAGATACTGATAATCCAACATTCACTGCTGGTTTTATGCCTTTATAAAATAATTCAGTTTCTAAAAATATTTGTCCATCGGTAATTGAAATTACGTTGGTTGGAATATAGGCAGAAACGTCTCCAGCTTGTGTTTCAATAATTGGAAGTGCCGTAAGTGATCCGCCACCCATTTCTTTTGACATTTTAGCCGCCCTTTCAAGCAAGCGTGAGTGAATGTAAAACACATCTCCCGGATAAGCTTCACGTCCCGGTGGGCGACGAAGCAGGAGTGACATTTCGCGATAAGCAACCGCATGTTTACTTAAATCATCATAAGCAACTAAAGCATGCATGCCGTTGTCGCGGAAAAATTCGCCGATCGTGCAACCAGTGTAAGGTGCAAAAAATAGCAAAGCTGCCGCTTCAGAAGCGGTGGCAGAAACTACGACTGAATATTTCATTGCGCCAGCATCTTCGAGAGTTTTGACGATTTGAGCGACTGTAGATCTTTTTTGCCCGATGGCGACATAAATGCAATAAAGTTTTTTATCCTCGTCGCTTTCTTCGTGAGCTTTGGCTTGATTGATAAAAGTGTCGAGAACGATTGCGGTTTTACCAGTTTGACGATCGCCGATGATTAATTCTCTTTGACCGCGACCAATTGGAATAAGACTATCGATCGCCTTAATTCCAGTTTGCATTGGT
>JBIIBR010000165.1:0-3191 GCA_044239285.1 Rickettsiales bacterium
GAAAAAAAAACCTAAACCCAACTTAAAATTTAAAATCTTATTGCGGATACGGCGATTCATTCGCCGTGAAGCGATTCAAATAAAAAGCTAAATTTGCGTAAGTAAATTTAATGCTTAGCAGATCAGGAACGAAGCATTTCAAAATCATCAGGTAAAAGTTGAATAACCAAACAATTAATTACAAAAACTTAAATTCTTACAAAATTTTCATTTGAAATTCTATTAAAATTTTTTATTGTTAAAAAAAATAATATAAATTCATTAAAATAAACCCATAATTAAAATCAAAAATAAATTAAAAATATAAATAAACCACAACCACAAACTCAAATATGACCAAAGAAATTAAAGTAAAAAACCTATCCGTCACTGTCAAAACCAACAAAGAAAATGATGATTTTATTTGCCTCACCGATATGGCAAAATTCAAAGGCGAGGAAACCGGAATTATAATCGCCAATTGGCTTACCGCAAAATTTACCCTAGAATTTATTGGCATTTGGGAGGAGATGAATAATCCAAATTTTAATCTTATGGAATTCCATAAGATTAAAAATCAAGCTGGTTCAAATGGATTTATTGTTTCATCTTCAAAATGGATTAATAGCACCAATTCAATTGGTATTCGCTCTAATGCTGGAAGATATGGGGGAACCTATGCCCATAAAGATATTGCTTTTGAATTTGCCAGCTGGCTTTCACCAGAATTTAAACTTTATTTAATCAAGGAATTTCAGAGATTAAAAGAGCAAGAAAAACAAACTACTCACTCGCTTGAATGGCAAATCAAGAGAAGTCTAGCCAAAACCAATTACCGAATTCACACCGATTCAATCGCCAAAAAACTTGAAGGAAAACAATTAGCAAAATGGCAGGAAAGCTTGATTTACGCCGATGAAGCCGATATGTTAAATTTAATATTATGGGGTAGAACTGCCAAAGAATGGGAAGCTGAAAACCCGCAAGAAGTTAAGCAAAATCTTAATATTCGCGATGTTGCAGATATTGTTGAATTAATTGTTTTATCAAACCTAGAAACTCTTAATGCCAGATTTATTGATGAAGGAAAAAGCAAAACCGAAAGATCGAAAATTTTAAGCGAAATTGCCATACACTGATTAATAATAAAATTTTGCAAACTAAATAATACCATTTCCAATTTTTAATTAATCACAAACCTAAATTTATGAAAAAAATTAACCAAAAATAAAAATTTAAATATGTTCACCAAACATAATAACAAAACTCGATCCAATCAATTCAAGCCTCGGTGTAATCACTCTCCCCTTGCGGGAGAGTCGCAGAGCCAACTTGTTGGCGATGCGAAAGAGGGGTCAAAAACTTATTGCAAAATCAAATGCTCAATTAAATCCAAATAGTTTCGCCCCCTCCCAAAATTTTCTTGCAGAAAATTTTACCCTCCCGCAAGGGGAGGGTGATTACACCGAGCTCAAGAAGAGTGATTGCAAAGAGCTTCTTGAAAATTCAAAAATTAATTTTAAAGTTACTCAACTTAAAAAACTTTTAAAAATTCTATCACCTAAATTAACCTAAATAAAATTTAAATATGTTCACCAAACATAATAACAAAACCCCTACGATTGAGAGCACCTCAAATGCTCGGTGTTATCACCCTCCCGCAAGGGAGAGCTACATTCTGTATTCTTGACGAGTATTTTTGTAAATTTTAGGGGTTTAAGGGTTAGGGTGATGGGTCTTCGCGATCGAAAAAATAGCCTAAACCCAAATTAAATTTAAAATCTTATTTTTGTTAAAAAAATTATTGCAATTAAAAAAACAAAATCTAAAATTTATAAATGATTTAAAAAGACATTTTTAAATTCTAAATAGTTAACAAACCCAAAACATTATGAAAATAACCCATACAAATCACAACTTTTCTAATCAAAAAATGAGCAATTTTTTAAATTCATTTTCAATAAAATTTAGTTCAATTATTAATTTTATTTTAGCGAAAATTTACGAAAGAAAAATTTTAAAAATTGCCAAACAATATAATAAAAATCCTCAATCTTTTCTTACGCATCAAGATTTTTGGCAAAAAATCTCATAAAAATTTTTGAAAAATTATTTTAGTTTAAGCTCATCATGCTTTGGCAAATAGTTTATAGTGCAAAAATTTTAAAATTTTTGCGAAAATTAGATAGAAATTCGCAATTAGATTTAAAAAATTATCTTGAAAAAATTTCAAATTGCGAAAAGCCAACAATCTTTGGTAAGGCTCTAGAGGGGAGTTTGCAAGGTTTTTGGCGTTATAGAGTTGGCAAATTTAGAATTGTTTGCAAAATAGATAATCATAAAATGATCATTGTTATTATTGACATAGATCATCGCAGTAAAATTTATAAATATTTGGTATGATTTAGAATTTTGTTTTGAAAATTTTGCGAATCGTTGGGCATTTGCAAATAAATCCTGCAAATGCCGTTAGATAATCCTTAAATCTATTTCAAACTATCTTTTAAAACCGCGATTGCCTCTTTAACGCCGTCAATATTGGCTCCTCCTCCCATGGCGAAATCTTTTTTGCCACCTCCGCCTTTGCCATCGAGTTTGGCAATCATCGGAGTGATTAATTTTGAAGCGTCGAAGCGATTTTGTAAATCAGTTGAAAGCGATAAGCATAATGAAATTTTTTGATCTTTTTGAGCAAAAAATGCTAAAATTTGTGATTGAGAAAAATTTCTCCAAGACTTGACTTCATTGGTTATTTCACGTAAATCTTTGGCGTCGGTTTCATCAAATAAATAATTAGCGATTTTAATTTCACCAACATTTTCGCTGGTTAAATTTTGTAAATTATTACGCCAAATTTGTTTTTTTAATTTCTCGATTTCTTTATCTTTATCCTTCAAATTTTGTTGCCAATCCTCGCCAATTTTAGAAGTTTTATCAAGGGCTTCGAGTATTGATTTTCTTTGGCTGTCGCTAATTATTGAAGTTGAATTTTCATCGGCAAAAAAACTATTATCATTGAAGCCAACCTTGCTCGACAAAAACTCATTTTCATCAATTTTTACTTCATCAAATTGTTGCTTAACTTTTAAAGAATTAAGTAAAGCGACGAATTTTTGTTCTTGAAGTTTTAAATGTTGTAAAGCGTAAAATCCGCTTTTGGCGGTGATGCGACGCACTCCCGAGGCAACTCCATTTTCCGAAATAATTTTGAA
>JBIIBR010000190.1:0-2724 GCA_044239285.1 Rickettsiales bacterium
TATCCAGAGATTACCGATTCTGCTAAATTAGAAGCACATCAGACGGAAAATATTCAAAAGCAGGGAAAGAAAAATCAGCCAAGAAATAACACTAAAGATACTCTGATTATGATTTTATCTAGACATGTTCATATCTTTTTTTCTATTCATCCTGAAATAAAAAATACCTTTAATGCCAATGGCGAATTGATTGATAATTTTGTTGATAAATTTATTGATGCAGGGGCTTCAAAGCCCAATTGGCCACGTTTTACAAGTGCCGAAGAAGGACAATCGATAAAAGATGGCGTAAAAGATGGGGTTAAAGAATTAGAAGAAAGTGTTTCGGCCCATCATTATTCGCTCTGGAAAGAATCAAAAAAGGCTAGTCACATTTATGATTTGGATTCTTCTGAAGATGAGGAAATTTCGACTAAGCCAATAACGAAAGTTGCTCCAATTAAGGGTGAGAAAATAACCGATGTTAAGGATCAAGAATTTGAAAGGGTGTTAAAAGAGTTGGAAAAATTACGTATTTATAAAAGCGTGGTTGAAAAAAACAGAGATAAAATTCCAGAAAATGTGATGAAGGAAATCGACGATTCTTTCTCTTCTTTATCTAGTAGTGAAGATGACCAACCCGCAAAACTTACCAGAAACAGAAGATCAGGGGCAAGGGGCCCAAGAGGATAGGGGGGGGGTTGTGTGTTGTTTGAAATCGAAAAAAAATTGAAAATTTGCAAATAAAATTAAATATTTATTTTATGTTTTTCAATTAATAATTTTGTAAATTACAATATTATTTTTAAACCATTTTTATCAAAATTAGCGCACTCAAAACCGCCATAATTATTGGGATAACCTAATTGATTCGAAATAATTCTTGTGGTTCCAAGCATTTGGTCGTCGCACTCATGCGTATGCCCATAAACCCACAAATCGGGTTGATATTTTTCGATAATCTCAACCATATCAAGCGAATTAAAAGCGGGTTGCAATTGGCTATTGCCATATTTGCTATTGGGATTTAAAACTGGGGCATGATGCGAAATCACAACCCTTTTTTTGTTATGATTTTTTTCTAACCAATTGATTAATTTTTCTTTAAATTCTAAATGCATTTTTATCGTGTCTTGCGGAACTAAAAAGTCAGAATTTTCAGTTAAAATTTGTTTAAAATCATTCATTGCGAGCATTGCATTTCGCATCGCATTATGATTTGATTTATTGAAATCCGTCCACATTGTTCCGCCAAAAAAGTGAACTTCATCTAAAGTAAAACTAGAATTATTGAGCCATATTACATTTGAGTGTTTTTTATAAATAAAATTTTTAAAGGCGTCTTCGGATTGCTTCATTGGCTGTTTGGTATAATATTCATGATTTCCAGCGACGAATAAAACTGGCTTTTTCCAATCTCCCAAAAAATCACTTAAAGCTTCGCAATTTTTAAAATTTATAATGTCGCCAGCGAGGATTATCAAGTCCGCATCTATTTTAATTGATGGCTTGAATTTAGTGCCAAATTCTAAATGCAAATCGCTATAGGTTATTATTTTCATATTGGTTTATTTTTTATTCGAGCATTTTAATTCTAAAAAATTTAACTGTCAAAATGGTGGGGGAGTTAGGCAAGGAGTTTTGCTGTAAATTTTTTGAAATTATTTAATGTAATTTTTAATTATGGCGAATTCGCCATAATTAAGGGTTGAGTTGGATTAAATAATTATAAAAGGTACCAGGTTACTTTTATAATTTTAACCAATAAATAATCGATTCAATTCCTTCTCCCCGCAAGCGGGAAGAAGGTTGGGGTGAGTGGTTTTTCCTTACGCCCCTACAATTTTAATAGAACTCGCAACGCATTCGGTGCAATCGCTCTCCCCTTGAGGGCTCTTCGCGTTAAAAATATAGGCTAAACGGCTATTTTTATCGAAGAGGGGCGAACGATTGCAACTGCGTTGCACATCGGGAGCCGTGAGGGGTCAGAAAAAATAACAACAACAAAGGTTTTAAGATTATGCAAAAAGTTGAAATGAAGAAAAATTTAACAAAAAATATTTTTTATTTTAAAGTAAAATCAAGAAATTTGCTTTTTTAGACTTTCATTTTGATAAAAATAGTCTTTATAAATTTTGCTCAGCGAGCTTTAATAGCTTTTTTAATTCATCAATTTCTGTCTGCTTTGAAGAGGTTTTGTAAAATCTTTTATTCCAAAGATCATTAATTTCCATGAAAGATATTTCTGCACGATAATCATCTAATTTTTTAGCTTTAAAAAAATAAGAAAAATTTTCTGCTATCAGGATTGCAACCCATACCAATTCTTCAATAGAACCTTTTATCATTTCTGGTGCAAAGAAAGGTCCACAATAAAAATCTCCTTCAGGAATTGGCTTAAGCATGACAAAAGAGACGGGGGTTGGATGAGTACCTAATTCACATAGTCTATTGTAATGTTGGTAGCGTTTATTTTCTGTAAAACCATCGCGATTATCCAAAGCTATTCTAACTTTTGTAGGGCTAAATTTTCCCTTAATTCTAGTTATTTTTTCGCTTTTATTCCACTCCGCTATCAAGGTTTTGTCGGTGCTGAAATAGTCGAGCAAAAACATTGTTTCTAGTAAACTGCGTTTTACCGAAATCGAGGCATGATAATATCCCGATAAAATCAGTTTTAATGCTGATGCAGATTGGTTGAAGATTTGCAAACCTAAAATTTGGATGGTTTTTTGTTCATCGTTT
>JBIIBR010000167.1:0-3168 GCA_044239285.1 Rickettsiales bacterium
TCGCTCGGGGATTAATATTTTAAATTTAGTTGATGCCGTTTTCAATAATTCAGAAGCAAGCAAAAATCAACTAAATCAGGCATTGTGCAAGATTGGCAAATATGTTAATCATCAATCCTTTCGCCAAACTGCGGGTTATGTCGAAATTTGGCAAAATGAAGAAATTTACAAGAATCAAAAAGCTGATTTAGCGGAAAATGAAGAAGATTTGGAATCGCTTGAGATTCAAAGTGAGGAATCAAATCAAAACTTAGCAAAAACATCGAAAAAATCTTCAAAAAAAATCGCCACTGATTTCACTTGGAAGATCGATTTTAGCAATCAAAATATTAATGATAATAAAGATATTACCGCCAAATTTATTGCTCAAAAAATTAGAAAATGGATTGATGAAAAACGTTTGATTAAAGATAAAAATCGTCCCGTAAATTTTGGCGATATCATGATTTTAGTGCGTAATCGCAAAAATGGTTTAATTGAAAAATTATCACAAAATTTTAATCAATTAAAAATACCTTTTGTTAGCGTTGGGAAAATTAAATTTAGTGAAAATTTATTAATACAAGATTTTTTAAGTTTAGCCAAGTTTGCCTTACTCCCATCTGATTGCTTTAACTTAGCATGTTTATTAAAATCACCATTTTTTAATGTTGATGAAGATGAATTATTTGAAATGTGCAAAATTAAAAATGAACAACAAAAAAATTTATGGTCAAGCTTAAAATCATCAAAACATTATAAATCCTTAGAAAACATAATTAATTTATCAAAAACAAGTGATGTTTTTGAATTTTTCTTTAAAATTCTTAATGACGAACAAAATCAAACAAATATTGCCTCGCGCTTTACAACTCAGGGTTTAGAAATTATAAATAGCTTTCTGTTTATTTGCCTCGATTTTAATCAAAAAAACTCAATCAATTTACAAAATTTTATTGAATTTGCGGAGAAAATTGACCCCGAAATTACTTTAAATTCTATCGCTTCCAATCAAATAAAAATCACCACCATTCATTCATCAAAAGGCTTACAAGCGCCTATTGTCATAATGCCCGACTGTCTTTATGCTTATAGCAATCAACTCGATAATAAGGAAAAAATTTTATGGATGAATGATTTTCCATTGTGGATTAACAAAGATTCCAAAATAAATTCATTTATTAAAAAAATTAGTGAAAATAAGATTTCTGAAAATTATGAAGAGCATTTGCGCTTACTGTACGTTGCTTTAACACGCGCTGAAGATGAAATTTATATTGGCGGTTTGAATGGTAAAAAAGATGAAAAATGTTGGTATGAAATTATTAACAAAATTAATAATGAAAATTTTATGAAAACTAAATTTGAACCTATTGAAAATAATTTTACAAATAAAAACCTGCCAACAAAAATTACTTTAAAAAATTCTGATTTTAACTTTATAAATAAAAATTCTAACTATGCATTTAGCCTTATAAATCAAGGCTTAACCACTGGTGAGATTTTACATAAACTCTTAGAAATTATTGGTAAAAATTATAAAATGCCAAAAATTTGGCTTCATGATTTAATCAATAATTTTATAAAAAATTCCACTAATTTATCGTCGCCAAATCAACAAAATATTTTACAAATTATTGAAAATTTTCTTAATTCTAAATTATTTTTAGAAATTTTTGATATTAATTTTGATGGCAAAATTTTATGTGAATATGAAATTTTTTATCAACAAAAAAATCTAAGAATCGACTTAATTAAAGAAAGTAAAAATGAAATTTTAATTATAGATTATAAATCGGATGAAACCATGCCAAATCAAGTTCCAACTCAATATTTTGAACAGCTAAATCTTTATAAAACTGCACTTAAAAAACTTTATCCGCAACATCAAATTAATTGTGCAATTTTGTGGATTAGATTCTTGGAAATTACTTCAATCACTTAATCAAAAAAATTGTTAAAAATGAATCTTGATATGGATTAAAAATCAATTTCTCAATAAAAAATTTTGATAATTATTCTTAATTAAAATATAATAAAATTATTCTTAAAAAATTTATAAATAGCAAAAATGTTAGTCAAAAATAATAATCTAACAATCATAATTGTAACTTACAATAGCGAGGCTATAATCAATAATTGTTTAACAAATATTTCGCTTGAAAAAAACGAAATTTTTATTGTTGATAATAATAGTTCGGATAAAACTCTTGAAATCGTTGCCAATAATTTTCCATCGGTAAAAATTATCAAAAACAATAACAATATCGGCTTTGGTCGTGCCAATAATATCGCCCTTGCACAAACTAAAAATGATTTTGCTTTAATTTTAAATGTTGATGCTCAAATTACCCAAGAAGATATTGAAAAAACCATCGCAAAAATGTCGCAAAACCCTGATATCGCTATTGCCGGTGGGGTTGTTCATAATTGTGTAGTTGAAAATAATAAAATTATTTCTTCATATCCCTGCATCAAAAATCTTGAACAACTTAAGAATGAGAAGCCTCAAGAAATTTATTTTAATAAATTCGTAACAGGTGCCGGTATGTTTTTAAACATGAATATTATGCGTAAAATTGGTTTTTTTGATGAAGGTTTTTTTCTTTATGGCGAAGATAATGAAATTTGCAAAAGAGTTGTTAAAAAAGGCTTCAAAACCGTTATTATCAACGATACCAAACTTCTTCACATTGGCAATTCATCTTCAAAAATTACCAGTGCAGAATCAACAAAAATTTATTGGCATAAATTTGGTTGGTCAAAATTATATTACACTCAAAAAGTTCATGGCACAATTGTGGCGAAGCTAAAAGCTATTAGAATGATTTTAAAATTTTCAATAATTTGTTTAAGAGAATTAATTTTAAATCACAAAATTTCTACCGTCCAATCACAAGGATTGAAAGGCTCGACTGCTTATTTCATTGGGCTTGGAGCTTTTGATAAAAATAATAAACCTCGAGGCTAATTTAAAAAATCAACAAAATTTTCTACAAAATTTAAAAAATTATGAAAAAATTCATTCAAAATCCACGCCTTCTATTTCCTTTTTTTATGGCATTAACTATGGCTTTTATAATGTCGGGTGTTTTGATTTTTATAAATTTAGGCTTGGTAAATAATTTTATTTTTGTGTGGATGAAATCTTTCTTTATAGCCTTCACCGTTGCCTTTCCAACCGCGTTT
>JBIIBR010000011.1:0-12508 GCA_044239285.1 Rickettsiales bacterium
CGGGGAGGGATTTGAACCCTCGATAGAATTTTTGATCCTATACACACTTTCCAGGCGTGCGCCTTCAGCCACTCGGCCACCCATCCATAAATTACATTATCACAATAATTTCAATTAAAGCAATCGCTTTAACAATAATTATTTTTCAAGACCATAAGCATCGTGAAGCACTCGCACCGCAAGTTCGCCATATTCTTTAGCAATCAAAACCGAAATTTTAATTTCCGATGTTGAAATTAATAATAAATTTATACCTTTTTCTGCCAAAGTTTTGAACATTGTGTGCGCTACTCCTGAATGGCTAATCATCCCAACTCCAATCACCGAAATTTTGGCGATGTTGTCATCAATTTTAAGTTCAGAAAATTTAACTTCATCTTTGATCGAATCAATCGCGTGCTTAGCGCGCTCTAATTCATCCTTGCCAGTGGTGAAAGTAATATCAATAAATTTACCATCCGCCGAAATATTTTGGACGATCATATCAATATTAACTTCTTTTTGCGCCAAAGCTCCGAATATTACGGCAGAAAGCCCCGGATGATCAGGCATTTTTATTAAAGTAATTCTCACATCACTTTTGCTATAACTAATTCCTGTAATTAAACGACGTTCCATAATTTCCTCATTATTGTTTACTAAAATTGTTCCTGAATTTTCATTAACTTCGCCGAAAGACGACAAGACTCGAACGCGAACATTATGCGCCATCGCCATTGCCACCGAGCGAGTTTGTAAAACTTTCGAACCGCTATAAGCCATTTCGAGCATTTCCTCGTAAGTAACTTTTTCTAATCTGCGCGCCTTGTCGGTGATGCGTGGATCCGTGGTATAAACGCCATCAACATCAGTATAAATATCGCACAAATCAGCTTTAACCGCGGCCGCGATTGCCACCGCCGAAGTATCAGAGCCACCTCTGCCCAAAGTGCTTATTCTTTTAGTTTGTTCGCAAAATCCTTGGAAGCCAGCAATCACAAAGACATCATATTCATTGAGACTTTTTAACAAATATTCGCCATCGATTTCCTCGATTCTTGCTTTGCTGTGAACAGCGTCGGTTTTTATCGGAATTTGCCAACCCAAAAATGAACGAGCTTTATATCCCATCGACTGCAATTCTAAAGCCAACAAACCGCAAGTAACTTGCTCTCCCGTAGCCACTATTGAATCATATTCAATCATGGCTTCGTTCGACATTAATCCCGAAACCTGATTGCAATATTCAACTAATTGATTAGTAACGCCCGACATTGCCGAAACAACGACTATTACTTTATTTTTTTTATCGAGCTCGGCTTTAACTTTTTTTGAAACATTCTTAATGCGCGCAATGTCGCCAACCGAAGTTCCGCCAAATTTTTGAACTATTAACATGATATTATTAAAATAAAATTTAAAATCTTTTTGACAAAGTTAAAAAAAATTTAACAAAAAAACAACAAAATAAATTTATTGTAAGGATTTTAGAAAGATGATGTTGATTTATGTTTTATGATTTTTTATTATAAGTTATTCAATTTAGAATTTGCTTATAAAATTATTTTTACTTCAAATATTCAACAATAAAATTACATTTACCATGAATTTGTTTCGCAGATTAGCAAAAAATATTTTCTTCAAAATTGTTTTATCAATCGTCGGATTAAGCTTTGTTTTATTTGGGATAAGCGATTTTATAACAGGAATGCCAAATTCTTGGGTATTAAAAATTGACAATGAAAAATTTAGCGTTAATTCTTTCGAAAAAGCCGTCGATCTTGATCGTAAAATTATCAGATCGGTCAAGGGCTCAAATCCTGAAATTGAAAATTATTTAAATTCTGAAAAATTCAAATCTGATGTCGCCAATCGCTTGGTAAGAAAAGTTTTAATTCAAAAAATTAGCAATGAAATTGGTGCCTTTGGTAGCAAAAAATTAATTTTAAAAACCGTTGCCGAAGATGTCAATTTCCAAGATAAGGATGGCAAATTTGATCACGAAAAATTTAGTAATTTCTTAAAAAATAATGGCCTCGATGAAGAGCGTTATATTCAGGAAGTAAGCAACGAAGTTTCAGCAGAAATGATAGTTCAAAGCTTTTCAATGGCATCTCCCGTCAATTTCAAAAATGCACTTGAAGTTGAAGAATTTAATCAAGAAAAACGCGTAACAGATGTTATCAAAATAACCAAAGATAATGTTCGCGGAATCACGACGCCGAACGATGAAGAAGTCACTAAATTTTTCGAAGAAAAAAAATCTATTTATAAAAGTAAGGAATTTAGAAAAGTGGCATATTTCGAGGTTGATCCAAAAATTTTTGAAAATGCGGTTAAAGTTGAAGAAGTTGACGCCAAAAAATATTATGATGACAACCCAACGCTGTTTTCGGTTGAAGAAAATAAAGATTTTTATCACATGCTTTTTGAAAAAAAGGAGCAAGCGCAAGAATTTTACCAAAAAATTACTTCAACTTTGGATCCTACAAAATCAAATATCAAAGAGCAATTCGTTAAAATTTCTAAAGATTTGCACAAAAAAACTTTAAAAGATATTGCGCTTGAAAGAGTTACTAAAAACGGTTTGCCGACTGAAATTTCAAATGCGATTTCGGGCTTAAAAATCAATGAATTAAGCACTGTAATTGAAAGTAAATTAGGTTTTCACGTCTTCTTATTTCATAATCTAAATGAAAAAAAGCAAATAGCTTTTGATGAAGTAAAGAGCAAAATAATGGAAAAATTAATTGCTGAGAAAAAAGAAAAATCAACTCAAGAATCAATTGCCAAAATTAACGATTCTTTAATGATTGCAAAATCACTCAAAGAAGTTGCCGATAAATTCAATTTAAATATTACAACTTCTTCGTTAATTAATGATGAAGGTAAAAATGCCAACAATGTTGAGGCTCTGGAAACAAAGGCTTTGGCTAATTTTACAAAAAATAGTTTTACTCTTAAAAAGGGTCAGCCTTCAAAAATATTTTCTAACGAAAATAACGGCAAATATTATGCCTTACAAATTGAAGAAATCGTCGAAAGTCAAATTCCAAATTTAGCTGAAATTAAATCCAAAATTATTGCGGATATAATTGACCAAAAAAAACAATCGGAACTCGGAAAATTGGCTCAACAAATTCAAAAAGAAGTTGCTGAAAATCCCGCTAAAATCTTATCAATCGCCGGCAAATATGGTCTTGCCACCGAAAGATCAAAAATATTCCCGCGAATTTTTTACATTGATTTAGGCTCATCAAAAATGCCTTATAAAAATCCACTTTTAGAAGAAATTTTTGCAATTAAAGTTGGCGAATCAACAAAAGCTATTTCATCTTCTCCAGAGGAATATTTAATTGCTTTTGTTCGCGAAATTAAAAAGGTCAAACTTGGCGCTGAAGAAGCGGTCCAAGCCAAGAAAAAAGCGGTTGACATGTTTGCCAACGACATCATGTTTGAATATAATGAATATCTGCAAAAAAAATATCCGATCGAACTTAATCAAAAGTTTTTCGGCAAAAAATCATAGTTTAAATTAAAAATGTCGCTAAATTTTACTAAAGAAGAATTTTTAAAAAATAATTTTAAAACTACAGTTTTATACAAAAAAATTCCAACCGATACCCTTACCGCAGTAGCTTCTCACATTAAATTGACAAAACATTTTAGTGATTACAATTTTCTACTTGAATCCGCCGAAAATGGCAATAACAAAGGACGTTTTTCGGTCATTGGAATCAACCCCGATAAAGTCTGGAAATGCGTAAATGGAGAAACTCTTATCAATCAAGATTTTGCCAAATCGCCCCAAAATTTTATCAAACAAAATGGCAATCCAATTAAAAATTTTCGTGAATTTGTTGATAATTGCAAGATCGATTGGCAAGATTTAACATACGCCTCGAATCAGCTCCCGCCAGTTTGTGCTGGGGTTTTTGGTTATATGGGTTATGACATGGCGCGCTTAATGGAAAATCTTCCCGATCGTCAATTAAATGATGAATTAAAAATTGCCGATAGCATCTTTATTCGTCCACAAATTTTGATAGTTTTTGATAGTCTTTTTGATTGCGCTTTAATTTGCGCGCCACTTTATCCAGATAGCTCTGATGACTTCAATTCGCTTGACGCTAAGATTCAAAAAATCCACAAAATTTTACAAGAATCTTTGAGCGAAAATCAACTTAAAAATATTGAAATTGACGAAAATTTTCAAAGCAATTTTAGCGAAGAGCAATATTGCCAAGCCGTTGAAAAATCAAAAGAATATATTATCGCGGGCGATATTTTTCAAATTCTACCCTCACAAAGATTTCAAGCAAATTTCAGCAAAAATATTGATCCTTTTTTCTTTTACCGCTCCTTACGCACCGTTAACCCCTCGCCTTTTCTATTTTTTTTGAAATTCGATGATTTTGTATTGACGGGCTCGAGTCCTGAAATTATGGTTTCGCTCAAAAATAAAATTGTTACAATTCGCCCATTGGCGGGAACGCGCAAAAGAGGCAAATCGCAAGAGGAAGATAAGAAAATCTCTCAAGAACTTTTGAATGACGAAAAAGAAGTGGCGGAACATTTGATGTTAATTGATCTTGGTCGTCATGATGTCGGATCAATCTCCAAGCCTAACTCGGTGAAGGTTTCTAAAAAAATGATGGTCGAATATTATTCGCATGTAATGCATTTATCTTCAACAGTTGAAGGTGAAATTCGCGAAGAATTTGATGCGATTGATGCTCTTATAGCAGGCTTCCCAGCAGGAACCGTGAGCGGTGCACCAAAAATTCGCGCCATGAGCATTATTGAAGAAATCGAAAATGTTCGTCGTAGTTTTTACGCTGGTTGCGTTGGTTATTTTGCGAGCAATTCTGATATGGAAACCTGCATTACTCTTCGTTCGGCGCTAATAAAAGATGAGAAAATTTATCTTCAAGCTGGGGCTGGCGTGGTTTTTGATTCAGTTCCAAAATCCGAATATCAAGAATGTATAAATAAATCTCAAGCCTTGATTAAGGCTTATTTGGATATTAAAAAATTTTTATAATTTAAGTTCGCAGATCAATTTCTCGATTTAAATCAATATTAAGAACCATTCCAAATCCAATCATCATTGAGCCCATTATCGTTCCCCCATAAGAAATGAAAGGCAATGGCGCTCCAACAACCGGAAGAATTCCCATCACCATGCCAATATTAATAAACATGTGAATGAAAAAAATATTTACTATGCCCACCACAAAAAGTCTACCAAATTGATGCTTGGTTTTCATGGCAATATTTAGGCAAATCGCAATAATGGCACAATAAACGCAAATTGAAAAAACTCCGCCCACAAATCCAAGCTCCTCGCTCAACATCGTGAAGATAAAATCAGTTTGCTTTTCTGGCAAAAAATCAAGTTGACCTTGGGTTCCGCTCAAGAGTCCCTTGCCAAAAAAGCCCCCTGACCCAATTGCAATTTTTGATTGAATAATATTGTATCCGCTTCCGAGAGGATCGTGCGTAGGATCGAGGAAGGTAAAAATTCTTTGCTTTTGATAATCATGCAATAAAAAATGCCATGCAAACGGAATTGCAATCAATGCTACAATACCCACAGAAACAAATTTCCAAAGCTTAACTCCCGCCATAAATAAAACCACTACACCGACCATTGCCAGAATCATCGCAGTTCCTAAATCTGGCTGATGAAAAATAAAAGCGACAGGAATAAAAATCATCAATAATGGCGGAATTACGAATTTTAAACGACCAATATTTTCTGCCTCAATATTATAAAAATATCTCGCCAAAGCAAACACCGTGCACACCTTCATTAATTCGGAAGGCTGAATTTTTATAGAACCAATTCTAAACCAACGCGTTGCACCCATGGCATTATGACTCAACTGCTCCATAACATCAAGCATTATAACCATGCCCAGCGCAATGGCATAAAATAAATAAGAAGCTTTAAACCAAATTCTGATATCGGTAATGGCAATAAAAATCATGAGCGGGAAAAATAAACAAAAAAATCCCAATTGACGAATAAGCCATGGCCGGAAAGACCCACCGGCAGCCGAATAAAGCATAACGAAACCTATAAAAGCTAAGGTAATTAATAAAGAAATTAATAGCCAATTAAGTTGTTCTAATTTTTGAGAAAGCGGTATTTTATCGTTATTTACAAGATTCATTTTAGTTTTTTTAAAATTTTTTTTTATAAAGTTAATTGTTAGCTTGAAATATTAATCAATTTCTTTAGCTTTTAAAGTAATAAAATTAAATATGATTTTTTTAGGTAATTTTAATTTCAATGTCTGATAAAGAAAGCAAAAAAATAAAAATAAAAAGTTGGTATTCAAACCGTTATCAAATCGTTGTCGTTCAACGCAACATTTTATTGATAATCGCAATGATATCGATAATTGCGGTGGCAACTTCAATTATATTTGTAAAAAACGTGATGTCCTCAAAATCTCTTGAGCCTTATGTAATACAAATTGATGAAAAAACTGGAATTGCAACAACAATTGATCAACCAACCGCAGCCTCATTAACTGGAAATGAAGCATTAAAACGTTACTTTCTCAACAAATACATTCAGGCTTCGATGAGTTACAGCGCAAAAACTTACAAACAAGATGTTGAAATTGTACGTTTATTTTCAATGCCCACAATTTATAATGCTTATAAAACCAGAATTGCTGTCGACGGGCTTGGCGCCAATTCAATCGTTACTACAAAAATTAAATCCATATTATTTAAAAACGAAAATTCCGCGGAAATTCGGATTAATCGTCAATTTGGCGGAGAGTCTACTAAAAATTTAACGGAAAAAAATGAAATCTTATTTATGAATTTTTTCTTTGCTCCCGAAATCAGCCTATCAATGGAGGAGAGATTAATAAATCCTCTTGGATTTCAAATTATTAAATTTGAAATTGGGGAAGAAGTTTATTCTTATTAAAATTATGAAAAAATTAACATTACAATTCATAATAATAGCATTGACACAGATTGTTTTATCTGGTCTTATTGCCTTTAATTGCAATGCTCAAACCCCAATCACTACCGATTCTAGAATCAGAACTTTGGTTTATAATCCGAATGAAGTTTATGAGTTAAAATTTTATTACAATTATCAATCTTTTATAGAATTTTCTGAAGATGAGGAAATTGAAATGATTTCAGTCGGCGAAGCATTCGCTTGGAGGCTCACCCCCGCTGGCAAAAGATTATTTATTCGTCCACTTGAAATCGCAGCTCACACCAACATGACAATAATCACTAATCGAAGAATTTATCATTTCGATATTCGCTCCGATGAATTCACCGGCAAAGCCGACGAAGATTTGGTTTACACCGTCCGATTCTTTTATCCACAAATTGGCCAACCATTACCAATGCCTCCTCAATTAGCGGTTCCAAATGTTGCGGCTAAGCCTCGCAATGAAAAATCATCATCCTCTTCTTTTCCGTCGTCAAGTGGCGATTTGAGCGGAGTAATTCACACGCCAATTCCTAAAACTCGAGTCGATGAAAAATTACCCGGTCTAATTGATAGAAATCCCGAAAATTCAAATTTAAATTTTGATTACAGATTTTCGGGAGAGTCTGATAATATTATGCCACTCAAAGTTTATGACGATGGCAACGAAACTCATTTCCAATTCGCTAATGATAATTTGGTAATTCCAACCATTAGCGTTGTGGATGCAAACGGCAAAGAAACTCCCGTGTCTTATACAATAAGAGACCGCTACGTAGTAATCCCGATCGTTGCTCGTCAATTCACCCTGAGACTTTCTGAAAGCATGTTATGCATCTATAATTCTAAAGCATTAACGTTTTAATTTATCACTTTGGGAAAGCCAATCAGAGCATTCGCGATAAGTTTACATTTTTATAAATTTTATCTTCGATTTGATTGGTGTTTTTTGGAAAATAACATGATAATCTTTCTTCAAAATCCCGCTCTAAATAAAAAATCCACGTTAAATTTTGTTATCAATCTTAATTTCCAAGCGATATTTTTTGGAAAATATTATGAGTGCGGTAAATAACAAATCGGGAAAGATTGTTTTTACCGCACCCAACACGCATTTGCGGGTTTGCGTTGGCAGTTTGTAAAATTTTATTTTACATGATAAAATATAATTATACTAATCTAAGACTCAATAAAATTTTAAAGCACTTTAGCGATTAAAAAATTATGTTGTCATTTTGAGAATCTATTTAGTCGACTTTATGAATTTAATTTTTTGAGCTAGAATTACGTAGATCTCGCGACAATTTTTAATAAATTTTTTTAAAAACAAAATCTCAAAAAAATTATTTTAAACTTCGTTTTTTTAAAAAATTTATTTATTTGTAAAATAATTTTAAATTAAAACTTCAATTGGAACATGATCCGAGGGAGAATTTTCTAAACGAAAATCACGATAAATTTTAGCATTTTTTAAAAATACTTTTAAATCTGGCGTTATCCAAATATGATCAAGCCTGCGTCCGCGATCAGATTGCAATGGATCCTTGGCTCTGTAGCTCCACCAGCTATATAATTTTAAATCTTCGCCCGTCAAAAAACGATGAGAATCAACAAAATCTAAAGTTTTTTGCAATTTTTCTAATTTTTCGACTTCGATTGGGGTGTGCGAAACTACTTTTAATAATTGCTTATGCGACCATACATCTTGTGGCTTAGGAGCAATATTAAAATCTCCTAAAATAATTGTTTTTGGTTGAGAGTTTTTTATAAAATATTCACTCATCCAATCAACAAATTTTAATTTATGATCAAATTTATTATTGAGCGCCACATCAGGAATATCGCCTCCCGCCGGCACATAAAAATTATGTAGATTTATTTCACCAATTGGAGTTTTAATTTGAGCAAAAATATGACGCTTATGTCCATAATTTAAAACATCAATTTTCTCAACTTTTTTAATCGGATATTTTGAAAAAATTGCAACGCCATTATATGATTTTTCGCCATCAAACTCAACAAATTCAAAGCCCAGAGAGCGGACTTCTGCCATAGGAAAATCTTCGTTGCAAACTTTAATTTCTTGCAAACAAATTATATCGGGACAATTATTTTCAACGAATTTTTTTAACAAAGGCAAACGCAAACGAAGCGAATTAATATTCCACGAAACTATTTTCATTATTCAAACTCATAAGTAACGACCACTGAAGAGCGAACCGCTTCTTCGCCAGCTTGAATTTTTAAATTATTATCAGCTTTATCACTTACGGCCATTGCACTTCTTGCGGAAAAAGGCTGAAAGCCATTATTTTCGTCTTCGGCAAATTTTACGATTCTTTTTAATTTAACATTTAAGGCATTTGCGGTTGATTGCGCTTGAACTTTGGCATTTAAAATTGCTTGCATTCGCGCTTGATATTTTATTTTTTCCATCGAATCAATTACAAAAGTAAGCCCTCCGACCTCTTCAATTCCAAGCGAAGAAAGCTCATTTAAAATTTCGGAAGCCTTGGCAATATCGCGAATTTTTACCGAAAAGGTTTGGTTAGAAACAAAGCCTTTTAAAGTATTTTTGGGGGCACCACAAAATCCATCAGAGCATTGAGGAGTATTGTCATATTCTGGATAAGTAGAATAGTTGATGGTTTTAATATCTTTTTTAGCAACGCCTTTTTTTTCAAGAATTTGCAAAGCTAAATTTGATATTTCTATCATTTTTTGTTGAGCATCTTTGGCTTCTTTTTGCATTTTTTTTACCGAAAAAACAAAATTCGCAACATCGGGAATGGCCTTTATTTCCGCACTTCCGCGCCCAATAATAACTTTCTGAGAAACATTATTTTCTTGCTTCATTCTCCAGTCTAAAACCAAAGAAATGGCAAATAAAATTGCAAAAAGAATTATCACCACCAAGGAAATTTTGATGAGATTTCTTAAGACTTTATCGAAAAGCAACATGGAATTTATTTTTTAAATTATTTTTTATAAAAGTAATTAAAAAAAAATTCAAAGCACTATTTTTTTAAGAAATTTTTAAAGCACTTCAAAAATTGCATCAACCTCAACCGCAACTCCAAATGGAAGCGAACCCGATCCAACCGCTGCTCGGGCGTGCTTACCAGCATCACCAAAAACTTCAGCAATTAAATCAGAGGCACCATTGGCAACCGCTGGATGATCTTTAAAATTAGCACCGCCATTGATAAAAACTCCAAGCTTTACGCATTTAGCAACCTTATCGAGATCACCTTTGCACGCCAATTTTAATTGAGCGATAATGTTGATGGCGCACAAACGAGCCGCTTTTTTTGCCTCCTCGATCGAAACCTCGATATCGACTTTGCCAATCGCTTGCAACTTACCATTTTCCATCGGCAATTGCCCAGAAATAAAAACCAAATTACCTGTTCTTACAAAGCCAACATAATTGGCAACGGGCGCTGAGGGAGTTGGGAGCGCAATTCCCATTTCATTTATTTTTTTTTCGTAGTTTGACATAATATTTAATTTTAAATTGGAAGTATTTTATTTGAAAGTTTTGCTAAACGAATGGTGAAAGCTTCTTTAGATACTTGGAATTTTTTTGACAAATAATCCAACCAAAGAATATCAATATCAATTTCGCCTTTGACCAACTTAATTATTTCGGTTAATTTAGCTAGAGCTATTATCGCCTCTTCTGGCATTAAAACTTTAGCTGCATAATCATTGGCTTCGGCCTCTTGAGAGTTGGTGATTTTATTCTTGGCGCGATATAATTTTTTATACTCCTTATTATCATCTACGCCATCGCCAATTAAATCTTTATGCAAAACGAAATGCCCTAACTCGTGAGCCATAGTAAATCTTTTACGATAATAATGATCAGCCCAACTTATGTTAATTATAAATTTACCATTCTCTTTTTTTAATTCGCCACATATCCCTTTTTCAAAATCTAGATAGCTTTTATTTAAAATAATTCCTTCGCTACGAATCTGCTCTTCGATGTTTACTGGAACTTTATGTTTCAAAAGAATAGTTTCGATGTCTTTTAAAATATTTGGATTCATTTTGTAAATAATTTTATGTTTAACTTATTATAAATTTAGATGTTATTTATTGTCAATTTTATTAATCTCATCTCTTGTTTTTATTAAATAATTCTTCATAATATGCTTCATTATCTTCTTCAGGATATGTTTCATGATCTTCATCCCCCTCTTCATTAATAGAGTGATCCATTGGAAGACTTGACATTTTTTTAAAACATTTTCTTGTTTCCTCTCTAATTATTTCTTGACCTCGCCCCCCTTCTTTAAATTCTAACTCAATAGCTTCGCTTATTTTTGTTTTAACAACGGTCTCGATATGTAAAAAACCGATAATCCCCGCCAATCCGAAAATTATGGCAATAACTCCAAGAAGAATAGAAACCAGATCGAGGCGACCAACTTGATTAGCGTAAGAAATGGCGTCTGCACTTTTTTTGATTAGCTCCGTAGCTTTATTATAATCTTTTTTATCGCTTATAATCCAAATATTTTTGGCATCACTTAGTTTTGTTAAATCGGCAATTTGTTGTTTTGATAATTTACCTTCTTGGATTATAAAAGCGGGGATTTTATTTTTGTCAATTTTGTGATAATCTCTTAAAGAAAAAAAGCTCCAGATCCCAAATAGCACAAAGAGAATTAGAATGGCGAAGTCGCTTAATTTAAAAATTTTTTGCATAATTTAAGTGGTGATTTAAATTTATATTTCTTATGGAATATCTACAAAAATAAATAACAAAAATAAAAAGTAAATAATTTTTTGATTTAAAAATATTTTACAATATTATTTAAATTAAAAATTTTATTTTGAAATTAGGTTTTAAAATAGAGAATAGTGATTTATAATTAAAATAAATACTCTAAACCCCTTTAATCCCAAGCTTTGCAAATAATTCTTGATCTTTTTGGGTTTGCGGATTTTGCGTAGTTAAAAGTTTTTCGCCATAAAAAATCGAATTAGCTCCCGCCAAGAAACATAAGGCTTGGGTTTGCTCATTCATTTCTTCGCGACCTGCCGATAAGCGCACTTTTGCTTTAGGCATCATAATACGAGCTACGGCAATCGTGCGAATAAATTCAAAAGGATCAAGACTCTCGACATTTTCCAGTGGCGTCCCCTTGACTTTGACCAACATATTGATTGGAACTGATTCGGGTTGCTTGGGTAAATTAGCCAGCACGATCAACATTTTGGCGCGATCTTCGCGTTTTTCGCCCATACCAACAATTCCGCCCGAACACACATTTAGCCCCGCTTCACGCACATTTTTTAAAGTGTTTAAACGATCGGCAAAATTGCGCGTTGAAATAATTTCCGAATAAAATTCTTCGGAAGAATCGATATTGTGATTATAATAATCCAAGCCCGCTTCTTTCAATTTTTTACTTTGTGAATCTGTAAGCATACCTAGAGTCATGCAGGTTTCCAAGCCGGTTTCTTTGACCGCTTCGACAATTTCACAAATTTTTTCGACATCGCGATCGTGCAAACTGCGCCACGCCGCCCCCATACAAAACC
>JBIIBR010000102.1:0-5126 GCA_044239285.1 Rickettsiales bacterium
AATTAATTTTTGCGGAATTTGTTTTTCAAAACCAAATTTTTTTGCCATAATTTTATGATAATTTTCTTCAAATTTTTGTTCAAATAAATTTAGAATTTCCAATAATTCTTGCGAATTTTGATGAATTAAAGAGAGGCAATTTGCCAAAATCCACAAATTCCAATGAGCTATTTTAGCTTGATTTTCGTAGGCGTAGCGACCACCGCGATCAATCGCACTAAAAACTTTTTTAGCATCATATTCATCCAAAAAAGCGCAAGGTCCAAAATCAATTGCTTGACCACTTATCGCCATATTGTCACTATTCATGACGCCATGAATGAAGCCATTTGCTTGCAATTTTGCCAACAAATTTGCTTGAGCAAAAACAATATCGCTAAATAATTTTGTAAGCGATTTTGATGGTGAATTTTCTTGCGGAAAATGGCGATTTATCACATAATCGCAAAGTTGTTGAATGGCGATTTTATTGCCTTTGGAGGCGAAATATTCAAAAGTTCCAACACGAATATGACTTTTTGCAACCCTTGATATAACCGCTCCCATATTGACTTCCTCGCGATAAACTGGCTCGTTAGTTATGCATAAAGTCAAAATTCTTGTTGCCGGAATTTGCAAATAATGCAATGCTTCGCCGATTATCAATTCTCTAATTCCAGCTCCTAAAGTCATGAGCCCATCTCCCCTTCGAGAAAATTTAGTTGGTCCACTACCTTTCAATTGAATGTCAAAACGCTGGTTTTTATTATTAACAATCTCGCCAAGCAAAATCGCACGCCCATCGCCAAGTTGTGGCACGAAATTGCCGAATTGATGACCAGCGTAAGCTAGAGAAATTGGAATTGAAGTCGCATGAATTTTTTGTCCCGAAAAAATTTCTTTATAAATTGGCGGAATTTCTGATTTTTTTAAATCTTTTTTCGCAAAATTTAAATCATGAGCTAAATCGGCGTTGAAATGCACCAAATCTGCTTTGGAGAAATTTTTCGGAGCGATTTTTTGATAAAAATCTGACGAAAACTGATCGTGGAAACTATTTTCAAAATTTAGCATTTTTAACTAGAAATCATTTTTAAACTTTTATATTTTAATCATTAAAATTTATAAAACCCAACTAAAATTGCTTTAAAAATTCATGTTAAATTTTTTTTCCAATCAAATTTTTTCTTATTTTTCTTTATTTTTTTTGATTGCAAATTTAATAAGTTTTTATTGCACAAAGACCAAAAAATTACCAATAATTTTCTTTTCATTTTCGTTGGCAACCGCTCTAATTGCTGGTGTTGTTAATCTTTTATCTTGCTCAATAATTTTTTTATTTGGATTTTTAGTTTATAGTTTTTATCAAAAAAAATCGCCTTCTTTGCATAAAGTTTTTATATATTTTGGCATTATTATTATCACCATTTTTAGTTTTTTACACCAGATTCCAACTATTGATAATATTGAGCTCTTGACCAATATTAAATTAAGTAAAAATTCCTCAAATTTTGATTTATGGTTAAATTTCGACAAACCACTTATTGCCATTTTTTTATTATTTTTTGCTTACAATCCACCAAAAAAATTTAGCGATTACAAAAATATTTTTATCCAAACAATAAAACTCTTTGTGCCTTTATTGACAATACTCCTAGCCCTTGGCACTTTTGGTAATTTTTTAGTTTTTGACCCCAAATTTCCTAATTTTGAAATAACTTTTTTATGGCTGATAAAAATGGTTTTTTTAACAATTTTTGCCGAAGAATTTTTCTTTCGATTTTTTATGCAAAATAGCGTAATTTTATTGTTAAAAAATTCTAAATATTTTTCAAAAAACTCACAAATTATCGGCTTAATTTTGACCTCAATTATTTTTGGCTTAACACATTTTAGCCAAGGATTTATTTTTATTTTATTGGCGACAATTTGTGGATTTTTTTACGGCTTGATCTTCATTCGCACCAGATATATCGAGGCTTCAATTCTATTGCATTTTTTAATTAATTTTACGCATTTTATATTTTTTTCCTATCCTTCGGCGTTGGAAATATCTTAAATTTAATCTCATTCTTTAGTTTAAAAGTGGAATCACGAAATCATCAAACAAACCGGACAATGATCCGAGGCTTTTTCTTGATCACGAACATTTTTATCTTCGATGTCGCAATCGATAATTTTATCGGCACAATTTGGCGAGATTAACAAATAATCAATTCTGGCGCCCTTATTTTGCGTATAAGAATTGCCACGATAATCCCACCAACTAAAAGCCTGATTATGCGGATATTTGGCACGGTAGGAATCAATCAAACCCACATTCAAAAGCTCGCGAAATTTTTGTCTTTCTTGCGGGTGAAATAAAATTTGTCCTTCAAACTTTTTTGCATCAAAAATATCAATTGTTTCACATGCAACATTATAATCGCCTCCAAAAATTTGCATTTCATCATAATTTGAAATGCTAGAAATATGGGCTCTAAGCCGTTGCAAAAATTTTATTTTGTAAATAAATTTTTTGGAATCTTCCAATTTTTCGCCTTCATTCAAATCGCCACCGCCATTTGGAATATAAACCGAAGCAACGCGAATTGCACCGCTTTTGAACGAAATCACCGCTTCGATATAACGCGCTTGCAAATCTTGACCACCGTCAATGCCAGAATTTGCATCCAAATCGGGCAGGCCTTTAACCACATCTTCAATTTTATATTTTGATAAAATAGCAACGCCATTATAAGTTTTTTGTCCGTAAACCGCCGAATTATAGCCGGCGTCAAGTAAGGCTTCAAACGGAAAAGCATTTTCTTCGCATTTTAATTCTTGTAAACAAACTATGTCGGGATTTGAATTTTTTAACCACTCAAGAAGCCTCGGAAGCCTTGCCTTGACTGAATTAACATTAAATGTTGCAATTTTAATCATATTATTTGTGGCGTTATTTTTGTTAAAATATTTTAGATTTTTTAAAGCTCAATTTGCGCGAAAGCAATTTTCAAATCCGCAATTAAATCGTCAGGATTTTCAATGCCAATTGATAGGCGAATTAAACCTTCGGAAATTTCAAATTTATCGCGCAATTCTTCGCTTAAGCCTGAATGAGTAGTCGAAGCGGGATGGCAAACCAAAGATTCGGTTCCACCCAAACTCACCGCCGATTTAAAAATTCTCAAAGAATTAATAAATTTGAAAGCGTTTTTACGACCACTATTAATCATAAAAGCAAAAGTGCTTCCGTAACCCAAACACTGATTTTTAAAGGTTTCTTGATAGTTTTTTTCGAGCAAATATTTGGAATGATAAATTTTAATTTGCGGATAATTTTGCTTCAACCAATCAGCGATTTTTTCCGCCGATTCAGCCGCACGGTTCATTCTTAAATATAAAGTTTCTAAAGAACGCCCGATCATCCATGAAGAATGCGGATCGAGATGCGATCCGAAAGCAATACGAGCGGAGCGAATTTTTTCCATTAAAGATTTTTTGCCAACCACCGCTCCGGCCACCAAATCACTATGTCCGCCGATATATTTAGTGAGAGAATAACACACCAAATCAACACCCCGAAGCAAAGGCTTTTGAAAAACTGGTCCGAGCAAAGTGTTATCGCAAATAATCGGAATTTCGCAATTATTTTTTTGATTAAAATTATCAACCGCTTTGCGGACTTTAGAAAAATCGACCAAGGCGTTAGTTGGATTTCCTGGAGTTTCAATAAAAACGGCGCCGATGCGTCCAATTTTTTTACCTTCCTCGAGGGCTTGCGATATTTTTTCATAATCCAAACCGCAAGTAAAATCTAAAGAATTTATTCCCCAATTTTTTAAGCCATTGCGAATTAAGCCTTCGGTTCCGCCGTAAAGTGGCGAAGAGTGAACAATTACATCATTGGGTTTTAATAACGCCAAAAACGTTGTGCTGATTGCCGCCATGCCACTTGAAAAAACTGCACAAGAATCACCATTTTCAAGTAAAGCGATGCGATCTTCAACGATTTCTAAATTTGGATGATTGATGCGACTATAAATCAAACCGCCAACCGAAGATTGCGGTGCAGGCTTTTTGCCGGTCGCCACTTCAAAAAAATCGGCACCATCTTCGGCACTTTTAAAGGCAAAAGTTGAAGTTAAGAAAACCGGAGGCTTGACCGAGCCTTCGGACATAAAGGGATCGTAGCCATATGACATCATTTGCGTTTCTAAACTTAAAGTATGTTCACCAATTTTAGTTTTTTTATAAGAAGTTTTATTCATTTTTGTTATGGAATTTTATTTTTTTTATTGAATTATTTAAAGCATATAAAACAACAAGTAAACTTAAAATTATGAATGAATTAAATTTTCAGGATATTTTATTAGCGCAAAATAGAATTAAAAATTATATAAAAAATACCGCAATTATTTCGAATAAAAAAATTGATGAACTCTTGGGTGCAAAAATATTTTTTAAAATGGATAATCGTCAAGAAACTAAATCATTCAAAGCTCGCGGAGCATTTAATGCGGTATTAGCTTTTAAAGAAAAAAATGGATTTTTTCCACAAAAAATTGTCGCGCAAAGTTCGGGCAATCACGCTCAAGCCGTGGCTTTTGTTGGGAAAAAATTTAATATTCCCGTCATAATTTACATGGCAAAAATAACTTCGCCAATCAAGGTGGAAGCTACTCGCAAACTTGGTGCCGAAGTTGTATTATGCGAAAAACGCAGTGAAGCTAATCGCTTAGCCGAAGAAAAACAACAAGAGGGCTATTTTTTTATTCATCCTTCGGATAATGATGATGTGATTGCGGGACAAGGAACTTGTGCTTTAGAAGCGATCGAAGAAATTGGTGAAGTATCGGCGATCTTCGCTCCCTGCGGTGGCGGAGGATTAATTTCAGGTTGCTTGATTGCTAAAAGCGTTGTTTCGCCCCAAGCTCAAGTTTTCGGTTGCGAGCCCTTAAACGCCAACGACGCATCGCGATCAGTTATAGAAAATAAAATTATTGGTTACGAAGAATCTCCATCCACGATTGCAGACGGAGCCAGAACTTTAAAGGTTGCGCCACGTTGCTTTCATTATTTAAAAAAACTTAATGGCATTTTAGAAATTTCTGAAGAAGAAATTATTTTTTGGCAAAAAAAATTGGAAGAGGAGTTTCAAGAAA
>JBIIBR010000087.1:0-5749 GCA_044239285.1 Rickettsiales bacterium
GACTTCAGCTCTTTCAATTGCTGGTTGCGCGCAATATATTAAAAATAATCCGCAAACGAAAAATCAGAAATTTTTAGCAATAATTTCGGGCGGAAATTTATAAATAAAAATTTTTTGCAACTTTCGGTTGAAAATATTTTTACTTTAGAATTTACTAAAATTATGTTTTAGCAATTTCTTGAAAAAAATAAATTATGAAAAAAAATAATCCAATTAAACAACATTTAAATGACGCCGATGAAAAATATTGTGAACATTTTTCTTTTGCTTTTAAGAGTGGCTCACGACTTGTGGGAGTTGGTTTAGCATTAATTACTCATTCGATTTTACCATGCTTTTTTATCACCACCGCGAGTCGCAATGTTAGAAAAATGAATGAAAAATTTCAACATCGTTCTGAGCAAACAAAAATTCGCAAAGCAAAAAATAATTAATTTAAAATATGATGAAAAAAGTTGCGATTGTAGGTTTTGGTTTTTGTGGAATTATGGTTTTCGGCAATATTTTAAAAAAAATTTCTTCACAAAAATCTCAAAATAAAATTAAATTTATAATTTTTGAAAAAGACGGCGAAGAAGCTGTCGGAGCGGGTTTTAGCAATTTTAATGATAATTATATTTTAAATGTTCCCGCCAAAAGAATGAGTCCATTTGAAGATAGTCCCAATGATTTTTTAGATTTTTTAAAAGAAAATTATCCTGAAATTTATAATAAAAATGGTCCTGACGGTTATATTTCTCGCAACATTTACGGTCAATTTTTAAAAAAATTACGTAATGATTTTTTTCAACTCGCGCAAAATTTAAAAATTGATTATGAATTTATTGAGCAAGAAGTTATTGATATTGAAGAAGGTTTCAAAATCATCACCAAGCTTGATATTACTGATGCCGATGAAGTTGTTCTTTCTTCTAGTTTTGTTCAATCTAAATTAAATTATTGCCTTAATGATGAAAAATTAATTTCACCCTTATGGTCAAAAAATTCTATTAATTTTCATCAAAAAAATAATTTTAAGGTTGGTGATAAAATTTGTATAATCGGCACAGGACTTAGTGCGGTTGATATTTTGGTTGGACTTAATGCTAAAAACTTTTCGGGAAAAATTTATGCTATTTCGCGTCGCGGAAATTTTCCACAACCACATTTTTCTCAGCAAAATATTATTTCTAATCAGGGATCAATAAATTTTATTGAGGATTCTGATGTTAAAACTGGATTAATTAATATTTCATTAAAGTTTAGAAAATATTTAAAAAATAATGAATATTATGATTTGCGTCATTTAATTGATTCGATTCGCGGTAAAACTAAGTTTTTGTGGCAAAATTTCGACGAGAAAAATAAAAATGCTTTTTTAAAAAAATTATTACCTTATTGGAATATTTTTCGCCATCGCGTTCCTAATTCATCTTTAGAAATAATCAATAAAATGATCGAAAATAATCGATTAGAAATTGTTAAAAGTTCGGTAAAATCAATCGAAAAAAGCGATGGTAAATTTATAATCAAAACCAATAAAAAGACTTTGGATTGCGATTATGTGGTCAATTGTTTAGGTTTTGATTATAATATTAAAAACTATCCGTTAATTGAATCAATGGTGAAAAAAAACTTATTGAAAAAAGATTTGATTTTAGCTCAAAGTAATAATGCCAAAATTCATTTGGTCGGTGGATTGAATATTGGTCGCGATTTTGAAATTACTGCCGTTCCCGATATTAGAGTTGATGCCAATTTGGTGGCGCAGAAAATTTTTGCCAATATTTAATTGGCTATTTTTTCTTAAAATGACCATCGATACAAGCTCCATCTTCAACCGAAAGAATGTCATATTCTATCTCGCCATTGACTCGAGCCTTGCTTGCAATGCTAATATTTTTAGCCTTAATTGTTCCTTCAAATTTACCGCGTATACTAAAATTTTCAGCAAAAACCGCACCATTAATTGAGCCTTCTTCGCGAAGAATTATGGAATTACCATTTAGAGTTCCGGTGATATTGCCTTCTATTTCAATTACGCCAGCACTAAAGATTTCGCCTTGAATTCTTAAATCTCTAGATATTATGGTTGGGGTTGATTTAAAATTTGTTAAATTATCAAGTTTTTTGGTTAATAACTCACCACCATTTGATGAATTGTTAGAAGACATTGATTGATTGATTTTCGCGCGAATATTAGATATCGACATGTTTAATTCCGTTGTCATTGTTGATTAATAATTCTCCAGCTTCCAAAAATCTTTTTGGATTAAGCGGAACATTTCTATAGCGCACTTCGTAGTGAAGATGATTTCCCGTACTTCTTCCCGTGCTACCTTGTAAACCAATTACCTCTCCTTCTTTAACCCTTTCGCCTTCAGCAACTTTTATTTTAGATAGATGTCCATATCGCGTGGTAACGCCATAACCATGGTCGATAACAATCGCATTGCCATAGTCGCTAAACCATCTAGCGAGAATAACCTTCCCCGGCGAAGGACTTATTACTTTTTCTCTTGCTGAGCCTACAAAATCAAGACCACGATGCGGAGTGTGTCTGTTGGTAATTGGATCGACGCGAGAGCCAAAACCACTGGAAATATAATAATTTCTCATAGGCTGAGCTAATGGTAACGCCTTGGTGAGTTTCTCTAAAACTATTAAATATTCGACTTCATTATTGAATTTAGCTTGTTCAATTTTTCTTTCGATAAATTCCGGATCGGAAAGTTTTTTTTCTGATAATGCCCTCTCCAATTCTGCATCAAAATCCTGTTCGGGACCTCCTTTGGGCAAATTTGCAATTTGCGTTTTATCGTTTAACGAATATTCGGCAATTTTTTGATTACGAATTTTTTCAATATCAATAGTTGGTTTTTTAATATTTAAACCGGTTTTTAATATAGCTTTTTCAATTGTTTTAATTCTTTGAGAAGATGTTTCCGTGAACAAATTCAAGTGATAATGAGAATTTTTAATTTCATTAAGAGTTTGCTTATCTTTTTTGGTTAAACTTTCTTCATCTAGCTCCTTTGGCGTGATAATTTGTTCAGGCTTGCTATTAACATTTTGAGTTTGCCCAGTTATGGTTATAATGTATTTGTTAACTTTTTTGAGCTTTTCATTTACGATTTCAAATTCATCAGCAAAATAAGAATTTGCGACTTTTAATTTGTTGATTTCTTCAGATTTGGAATTGATTATTACATCATAATTTAAAGATTGTATAAAAAGATTTGCAATCCAAGCGATAAATATGTAACAAAATGCTTGGGAGAATGGTCCAAGCGTTACACTGCGGATTTTTTGATTGGTTACAAAAAGAATTGTTCTTTTGGTAAATATTAATTTAAACAAGCGAATAAAAAGCCTTGAGAAGCTTGTTAACAAGGGTTCAATAAAAATTCTGAGTTTTCTTCTTAGTATGAATTTTTTCATTAAAAATTTTGTTTATTGCGATTTATAAAACCGCGGAAATTTAAAAGTTTAGATAATTATCTGCATCAATCATTTGCGAGTTTTCGTCTCCCGCTTTCATTATTTATTATTTCTCATTAGCGATAACATATAATATTCCCGAATGTAAAAAATGTCAATATTATTTAATGCTATTGTTTTTCTTCTTTTAAAATTTGTATTAAATAAGAAAATAAACTTGCGTCAAATATAATGCTATTGACAAAATTTTTCAAAATTTTTAAAATATAAAAATTAAATAATCAATTATTTACAAATCAATGTCAGTAGCAAAAACACAAAAAGCTCCTTTAGAGGGCGTTAATCCTAAACAACATTTAGTAAATGTTGTAATGACCGATGGATCAAAATTCCAGATTCTTACGATTTGGGGAAAAGAGGGAAGCACACTTACTCTTGACGCTGATCCAAAAAATCATCCAGCGTGGCAAGATAACAAAAATCAAGGATTTATCAACGCTAACAACGAAAGAGTTAATAAATTCAAAAGCAAATTTGATTTTGATTTCAGCACCGAAAGCAAAAATACTCAAGAATAAATAAACTTAACCAAGTTGAAATCAATCCTTTGTTTATCTGGTTGGGGTCAAAATTTTAAATCTCTCGAATCGAGTTTTTCTGAAAATATTTTACAAAAATTAAATATTTCATCATTGAATTACTCTTTATTTGAGGGCTTTTTAAAATTTAAAGATTCGCTAGAATTCCCCTCCAATCCAGATGTCATAATTGGCTGGAGCCTAGGTGGACAAATCGCTCTGCGCTTAATTCAAAATAAAATTTTTACTCCAAAATTATTAGTTCTAATTGCACCTCCATTTCAAATGGTGAAAGATAGTAGAATTCAGGCGGGTATGTCGCTAAAAACTTATAATGAATTTTTTAATAACCTTTCGCAAGCCCCCGATGCTACTTTAAAAAAATTTTCAATTTTATCGATAATGAATGATAAAAATAAATCGCAAATTATGAAAAATCTTGAAATTAGCGATGAAAACCATCAAAAATTATTAATTTGGCTTCAAGAGTTAAAAGATTTTTCTTGTTTCGATTTTGATTTTACAAACATGCCAACAACCCTTTTTTACGTAGGTGCGGGCGATATGGTGGTTCACAGTTCTCAATCAAAATATTTCGCCGATAGAATTAATGATTTTGAATTGCATATTTTTGATAATTGTGGACACGCCCCCCATCTAAGCAACAAAGAATTATTTAACGAAATTTTAACCAAAAAATTAAAATCATTAAATTTAATAACATAAATTTTACAATTTTATTTAAATTGTTGCGACTCGGGTCTTCGATCTACAAACCTAATGCCTTAGGGGCGAGCGGGCGAGAAGGATTTTAAGTTGGTTAAATCCTGAGCAATCTCAGGTGGCATATAATTTTCATCATGCTTAACCAACAATTCCGCTGAGTAAAATTTATTTTCTGCAATATTTATTTTACCCTTGGCAACTACTCCCTGTTCTTCTCTAAATAAATCTGGTAAAATTCCACGATAATTAATTTCTAAATCATTTTTATAATCAGTAATCACAAATTCGGTGGTTAAAGCATCAATTTTTTTAATTGAATCTTTTTTTATCATACCTCCAACTCTTACACTGGCATGGCTTGAGCGGATTTTATCAATTTCTGATGGCGAGAAAAAAAAGACAATATTATTTTGAAAATTAGTTAAAATAAAAATTAGCGAAATAATTGATATAACAAAAATTCCCGCCACAAAAATTAATCTTTTTTGTTTATGATTAAGATTTTTTTTGAACATTATTTAAAGTTTTCCTTAAAGTAAAAAAATTAATTAAAATTTTGGCAATATAAACAAAAAATATTCCCGCGCAAATACCATAGGCAAGGTTTACATAAAAAGAATAATCGTTCAAATTTTCCATAAACTTATTTAAATTGAAATAATTTTAATTTTGTGATTTTATAAGAGTTTAATTTTTTAACAAGATGATAAATTTTTAAAAAAATGCATTTAAAAAAATATTTAATTGCATTTAAAACTAAGTTTTTTAATATGAATAAAACATTTGCCTAGATAGCTCAGTCGGTAGAGCAAAGGACTGAAAATCCTTGTGTCGGCGGTTCGATTCCGTCTCTAGGCACCACTTTTTTCAAAGCTCATCACCGATTTTTTTCAAAAATTTCTGGCTGAAAGTTAATCAAAAATATCACTCTCTTTTTCTTTTTTCTTCTTTTTTTCACTTCTAAAAATCGCCATTGCAACAATTGCTGGTAGTCCAATTACAGTGCTGGTCGTTGAGGTGATGAG
>JBIIBR010000168.1:0-3034 GCA_044239285.1 Rickettsiales bacterium
ATAAGAACTTAATTTCGTTTGCCTGCAATGATTATTTGGGTTTGTCGCATAATTTGGCACTAAAAAAATCGGCAATTTCGGCAATTAAAAAATATGGCGTTGGAGCTAGAGCCTCAAGATATATAACGGGAAATAATATTCTTTATAAAAAACTCGAAAAAGCACTCGCTAAATTTTATAAAAATGATGATTCTTTGGTTTTTGTATCGGGATATTCTTGTGCGATTGGAGTCGTTAAAGCTTTGGTGGGTGAGGGTGATTTGATTATCGCCGATAAATTAATTCACGCTTGTTTAATTGACGGAGCGCAATTATCGCAAGCAAAATTTATGCGATTTGATCATAATAATCTCGAACATTGTAAACAAATTTTACAAAAAAATCGTCAGCAATATAAAAAATGTTTAATTCTCACCGAGACAATATTTTCAATGGATGGTGATGTTGGAAAAATTGCTGAATTACTTAATTTTGCCGAAGAATTTGATGCGATTTTATTATCGGATGATGCTCATGGTTTAGGGCAAAATATTTTACCGCATTCGCGACATTTGCAAATGGGAACTTTGTCGAAAGCCTTTGGAAGTCTGGGCGGATTTGTGGTTGGTGATAAAATTTTGATTGAATATTTGCGACAATTTGCTCGTTCGGCGATTTATTCAACCGCACTTCCACCCGCTATTTTAGCTTCTTCCTTGCAAGCTTTAAAAATTATTTCTAAAAAAAATTTAGCCGAAAAATCGATTGAAAATGCTCAATATTTTTGTCAATTAATGAATTTACCGCAACCCAAATCATCGATTGTAATTATAAAAATTGGCGAGAGTAAAAAAACCGTCGACATCGCCAAAAAAGTTGCCGAAAATGGCTTTTTGATTGGCGCCATCCGCCCGCCGACGGTGCCACAAAATCAGGCAAGATTGCGTTTAGCTTTTAGCGCTTTGCATCGCAAAAATGATATCAAAAAATTAGCAAAAATTTTGCGAGAAATTTTGAAGTAATTCAATAAAATATTTTGTGATATTTTATAAAATAAAAATCGCTAAATTAAACAAAATGCTATTTTCAAATTATCAATTGAAAATTAAAAAATTTTAATTCAATGTTATCATAAAATTAATCGAATTTAAAATTTTTAACATGAAAAAAATAGCAAAAATCTATATTCTTATCACCGCTTTTTCTTTTACGCTATCTAGCAATTCAATGGCTCAAAATCAAAAAAAACAAATTGTAAAAGATTACCTAGAACCATCATCGCAAAATGAAAAAATCGCCGATAAAATTATCGATAATTATGATGAAAAATCTGCTGAAAATAATGGTAAATTTTATTTGGGAATGGATGCCTATTATCAAAATTCAACATTGGGTGGTGGCACTAAAAACCCTTATGATTACTACGAACCACAGACTTCAGCGGTTGCTGTTTTTGCTGGTTACGACAATCAAGATTTTTATAAAATCGAAGGTTTTTATTCAAAAACAAATGAAAAAAATCAGATTTTAAGCGGTAATAATTTTTCAACTTTTGATTTACGAAATAGGACTTTGGGAGTTGAATTTAAGCCTTACTTAGTTTTTGATAAAAAATCACAAGCTTTATTTTATTTAATTTTTGGTTTAAATTATAATAAAATCGATATAGCAGAATTTAATCAAGAAAAAATTTACTTATGGGATGGAACAACATCAACTAAAATAACCTCTTATAACTCTTCTGTTAACAAAGTTTCGCCAGCATTTGGACTTGGTGTTGAATATTTATTTTACAAAAATTTTGCATTAAGATTTCAATATAAACGTAATTTTGTCGATGCTAAAATTAAAGATTCGGAAGTTTTGAATAAGGTTAAATTAGTTGAGAATCTTGGCGTTGGAATTAGCCACGCTTTTTAAATTTTATTTTTTTACAAAAGACACCAATAATAACCAAAAGCACGCAACCAACAACAAAAGCTATTGAAAGTTCTTTAATGTACTTAATAATTAATTCTTGATTGTCGCCAATCAAATAACCGCTAAAAGATAAGATTGAAGTCCAAATTGTGGCGCCAAGCGAAGTGTATAATAAAAATAATTTGAAATCCATTTTAGCGAGACCTGCGGGCAGGGAGATGAAATGACGAAATCCGGGTAGAAGCCTGCCAGTAAAGACCGAAAGTGGTCCATGTTTTTTAAAAAATTCTTCAATTTTGATGATGGTTTCCGGTTTTATAAAAAAATATTTACCGATTTTTAAAATAATTTTACGTCCCAAAGTTAAAGCGAGATAATAACTAAAAACCGCGCCGGCAATATTGCCGATGGTGCCAACTAAAGTTACGAGATAAATATTCATAACGCCTTTCGCGCTGGCAATTCCTGCGGGAATCATAATTATTTCGCTGGGAATTGGCACAATCGTGCTTTCCAAAAACATGCCGATAAAAATTCCGAGATAACCAATTTCATTAACAAAAATAACAATGGTATTGATAAAATTGTGAATAAATTCGTGCATTTTTTAAGAAAATTGATTGATGAATTTTTTAATATCATTTTGATTTTGACGAGCAACTCTTTTGGTTTCGATAATCGAACGAATTTTTTGATAAGAGCCATTTAAATCATCATTAATCACCATAAAATCATATTCTTCATAATGACTTATTTCGTTGCGAGCTTCACGCATTCTTTGTTGAACAATTTCTTCGGGGTCTTGAGCGCGAGCGCGAAGTCTTCTTTCAAGCTCTTGAATTGATGGCGGTAAAATAAAAATTGAAACAATTTGATCGCTAGAAAATTTTTCTTTAATTTGGCGCGCCCCTTGCCAATCAATGTCGAAAAGCACACAATGACCGTTATTCAAAGCGTCGTCAACATTCTTTTTTGGAGTGCCGTAAAAATTATCAAAAACCTCGGCACTTTCCAAAAATTCTTGATTATTTTTCATTTGAATAAATTTTTCGCGATTAACGAAATAGTAATGTTGACCGGCAATTTCTTGTGGACGTTTTTTGCGAGTTGTGGCGGAAACTGAAAGACGAATTAG
>JBIIBR010000169.1:0-3029 GCA_044239285.1 Rickettsiales bacterium
ATAATATAAAATTCGATTTTTTAATTGTCGATTCTTTAAAAAGATTTGAATGTGTTAAAAATTCTTTTGAAGCGGTAAAAAATGATGGATATTTGATTTTAGACGATTCCGAGCGTCCAAATTATCAAAAAATCTTTGATTTTTTGCAAAAAAATAATTTTACTTTTCAAGATTTTATCGGCATCGCCCCCGCCCAATTAAAAATCAAAAAAACTACTTTTTTTAGACGCTAATTTTAACAATAATTTTAATTTTGTTTGAAAAAATTTTAATATTTCTAAAATTATTTTTCACCTCTTTTTGCTTCGTAAACTTGAAGCATAAAATACTCAAGGAGCCAAATTGCACTAGTACCAGTAGCTTCTTTGAAGCTTCCGTAATACTTCCAAGCGATAATAAATGCCAATATAAAAATGTATGTTAATGGGTTACTATAAATTTTAATCCAGTTTTTTATAGATTCATGTTTAATTGAATCAATCTCATTTTGTCGAAGTTTTATATTTTTTTTATTTTCTTCTTCAATGATTTTTAAAGGGTTATTTTTTAGTTGATTTTTATTTGCCATTTTGATTTAGCCCAAAATAAAAGTTGCTATCTCATCAATCCTTTTTTCAAATTCAACAAGAATATCTTCATCTGGTATAACTTTACCTTTTTTATTTTCATCATAATGCTTCTTCCACGCGGCTCTCTCTCCATTGTGAAGCATCTCGACTAATTCCCAAGCATTTTTCTCGCCATAAGTGGCATAAGAAACGAATAGACTTTTAGCTTTATTTTCTTGTTGTTCTTTGTCAATTCTCGGAACCTCAAATTCATCGGAAAAATCAATCACAATTCTGGCTAGCGAATTGGGGGTTATCGGATTTTTTCCACAATCTTTAAATTCATGATAAACCAAGGGGACAACTGGGCCATGCTTCCAAGCCTGAATCTCACCTTCAAATAATTTTTCATTGAAAAGTGATAAATGCACTCCGTAGGCAAAGTAAAGCAATTTTTGTAATTTCAGATTTGTTAGATCATCGATGTTTCTTTTATGCAAATTTTCAATTATATAATTTGCGCAAGCGAAGGTTGAACGCTCAATATTTTCATTATTCATAGTGGAGAATTTTAAATTAAAAATTTATTTCTCTATAAATTTTATTAATAATTTTTTAATAAATCAAATAATTTTTAAGATGAAATTATGAACAAATTATCGATATGAATTAACTCTGATTTTGCCGAATTTCCGAGGATTTTTTTGATGTCATTGGAGTTTTTTTGTAAAATCTTTTTAACGTCTTCGCTATTGTAATTACTGATTCCGCTGGCTATGTGATTAAGATTTTCATCCTTAACAAAAACGGCGTCGCCTTTGGCGAATTTTCCGCGTAAGTCCACCGCTCCGACCGCCAATAAACTTACTTTTTTATGCCTCAAAGCTTCGCTGGCTTTTTCATTAATTATAATTGAACCACTGGCATTTACAAAACCCGAAAGCCAATTTTTTTTGGCGCGCGAAGTGTGTTTTGAAGATTTATTTAGCGATTTATTGCCCTCAAAAATTGTATATTTTTTGTTACCCGAAATTAATTTTTTTAAAGCATCCTGTTCAATTCCGCTGGTTATTATTGTTGGACAATTTGAAGCCATTGCCATTTTTGCTGCCAAAATTTTGGTAATCATTCCGCCCGTTCCAACTTCTGAAACCGCCCCCAGAGCCATTTTCTCAATTTCTTTATTTATTTTCTCAACTTGTGGAATAAATTGGGCATTTTTATTAATTTTTGGATTGTCATTATATAATCCGTCGATGTCGGAAAACAAAATCATTAAATCGGCTTCAATCATTTGAGCAACGCGAGCTGAAAGCCGATCATTATCGCCAATTTTTATTTCATCAACCGCCACCGAATCATTTTCATTAATGATCGGAATTATGTTTTTTTCGAGCAAGGTTTCGATGGTATTTTTGCAATTTAAATAACGGTCACGAGAATTACAGTCCGAAGCGGTTAAAAGAATTTGCGCCACATTTAAATTTAATTTCGCGAAATAATTTTTATAAAGACTCATCAACTCAATTTGCCCGACCGAAGCGCAAGCTTGCTTTTCTTGTAATGTAAGTTTTTTATTTTTGATATTTAAAATATTTCTGCCCAAAGCAACCGCGCCCGAACTTACAATCACAATCGTGGTTTTTTCATCAATTATTTTAGCGATATTTTGCGATAAATTTTCAAGCCATTTATCTCGCACTCGCCCCTCTTCCACCAACAAAGAAGAGCCAATTTTAATAACAATTTTTTGATATTTTTGTGATTTTATTTCCATATTTTATAATTAATTTTCAAGACCGCGTTCCTTGCGCGCTTTTTCAATTTGAGCTTTATAAAGTAAATTCTGTAAAAGTGGCAATGGATAAGGTCTGAAGTCGCTATCGCCCCTCAAAACATAAATGCCAACCGAGCGATTAATTTGATTTTTTATATCATCATTCGCGATAATATCGGGGAAATCTTCGCTTTCGATTCGCTCTTCAATTGAACTTTCATCGATACCATTTTTTATCAAATAATTTTTAACAATTTCAACGCGATTTTTAACCAAAGCTTGATTGTATAAAGCCTTAATGGCATTGTCGGGATTGGCTGTAATTAAAATTTTATATTTTCCTCTAAAATTATTTAAATAATCGACAACTTCGATCATCGCTTTATTCGCTTTATCATTAAGCAAATAATTTTCGGCGTCGAAAATTATTTCAAATCTTGAAAATTCTGGCTCAATAATTTTAACGTCGGGAAGCTTATTTTTTGTCGATTCCTCGAGATAAATTTCAATTTCATCAATTAATTTTCCAAAACTTACACGGCAATGCGACAATTCGTCAGCTATAAAAATTTCCTTTGATTCCTTAGACGCCCAACAATCGTAAAGATATGATAAATGCGCCATTTGAATGGGCATTTGATAAGCTAAATTTTGATTATTGAGAAGTATTTCAAGTTTTTTTTGGACTAAAATAAGCTCCTCAA
>JBIIBR010000170.1:0-3022 GCA_044239285.1 Rickettsiales bacterium
GTAAGTTTTTTGACCCCTCTCGATTCTAGGAACTTAACTACCGTTAAGTTCCTAGAATCTGCTCTCCCTCAAGGGGAGAGCGATTACACCGTATGCGTTGCGAGTTCTCTTAAAACTTGTAGGGGTTTAAGCCCTCAAGGGGGAAGCTAGAGCCCGTAGGCATTGAATAAAATTCATTCAATCATTTATAAATTGGAATCCCTATTATTTTGATGAGACATAACTTCGAGCAGATCAGATTTGGTTTTATAAATATCAAAACTTCCACATTCTTCGCAACATTTTTTGGAACCCGAAAATCGATATAATGAATAAAAAATTGCGACGGGACTAAAGGCGATCCACCAAAAAATTTCAGTTTTTCTATTGCCTCTTCGCACTGTTTTTGCTTTGCCGACATGCTTGCAATCGCTACAAATATATTTTTGGATTTTTGCCATTAAAACATAAATTTATTGGTGGTTGGATAGCGACGATCTTTATCGAAAGATAGTTGTGAGATTTTCACTCCAAGCACCGCTTGTTTGCGTTTATATTCACTTAGTAAAACCAGTTTAGCAACTTTTTTAACAATTTCCACTTCAAAGCCAAGCTCAATTGTTTCATCAATGGATTTTTGCTCTTCAATCAAAGCATATAAAATTTTATCAAGCTCGTTATAATCGGGCAGAGAGTCCGAATCTTTTTGATCAAAACGTAATTCGGCGCTCGGAGCCTTGTCAATAATATTTTGCGGAATCAAATTTATATCTTTGAAAGCGGAAATTTGGCATAAATTTTGATTACGAAAATTTGCCAATTGATAGATTTCGCTTTTATAAAAATCTTTAATCGGGTTGAAGGCTCCATTCATGTCGCCGTAGAGTGTAGCATAACCGCAAGCCATTTCCGATTTATTGCCCGTCGACATCAAAAGAGCATTTTTAGAATTAGAAATTGCCATCAAAATATTGCCACGAATTCTTGATTGTAAATTCTCTTCCGCCAATGGCGAGAGGGTTTCTTGGCTTTTAATTACAGCCAAATTGGTTTGAAAAATTTCTTCAATTTCAATAATTTTTAAAGCAACTTTTAAATTTTTAGCGCATAATTTGGCATCGTCTAAAGAGCTTTGCGAATTGAATTTTGTAGGAAGCGCATAAAGTTCAACATTTTCACCTCCCAAGGCATCGACCGCAATTGTTGCCACTAAAGCTGAATCAATTCCACCCGACATTCCGAGAATAATTTTGTGAAAATTATTTTTACGAACATAGTCGCGAAGCCCTAAAACGCTAGCTTGATAATTTTTTTCAACATTATCATCGATAAAGCCAAAAGTTTTTTGATGATGCGAAATAATTTCAATTTCACAATCTTCATCAATTGAAATTTGCGCAAAATCTTCAATAAAATTTGCCATTTGCAATGTCATTGACCCTTGACTATCTAAAACAAAACTCGCGCCATCAAAAATTAAACTATCTTGCCCTCCAATCTGGTTAACATAAATCAATGGTTTTTTTAGAGTTTGCGAATATTTTTGAGCAATTATTGATCTTTGTTGATTTTTATTTTTTTCAAAAGGCGAAGCATTGATGGAAATAATTAAATCAAAAACTTGCTCAGCAAGCAAAAATAAATTGCGCTCATCCCACAAATCTTCACAAATTAAAATCACCACATCAAAACCACGAAATTCAATATTAGAAATATGCGATGAGGGCTTAAAATATCTGTTTTCATCGAATACGCCAAAATTTGGTAAAGATTTTTTATTGATAACATTTTTAACTTCACCATTTTCAATTAAAATCGCCGAATTGCGCAAAACTTTTTTCTTTCTTTCGACTTCATAAATCGGCGCGCCAAACAAAATTGCACAATTTTTATCTTTAGTTTTTGTAGCGATTTGCAAAATTTTTTCTTGGCATTTTAAAATAAAATGCTCTTTGAGCCATAAATCTTCGCAAGGATAGCCACAAATTGCCATTTCCGAAAACACCACTAAATCGCAATTTTGTTGATTCGCGACCTCATATTCTTTAAGTATTTTTTCAAAATTTCCCTCAATATCACCGACCACAAAATTAATTTGTGCAAGATGAATTTTTAATGCTTTTCTCTCAAAATTTTCAGACATAAATTTGTAATTATTTATATATTTTTCTAGACGCTAAGGCAATCAAATCAAGATTTTTTGATGCATTTACAAAAACTCTTCTAACTTTTTTAACAAAATTATTTACTAAGATTATTTATTATAATTTTTAAGTGGAAATATATATTGATATAAAAAAATTACTTTTTAGAAAATTATATTATTAATCAAGAAATTGTTAGAGTTGAATAATTTTTTTCTTTTTTTACTAATTTTGAAGTAATTTCTTAATTTTAACAATGTTATTGATGATTTGTTTCAAATAATTTCATAAAAAATTGAAAAATTTTATAAAAATTCATCAAAAAAATTTATTTTTCTAAAAAAATTTCCATAATTTTTTGTATTTTCCATCGGCCATAAACTCAATAAGACCAGCGTTCCGCAGATATTGCAAAGTTTGTCTAATTTTATCTTTAATAAATTTATTTTCGGGATAAATTTTTTCAAAATAATTATTATATTTATAAATTTCTTCGAGATTAAAAAATTGATTTTTATCAAGATTTACGACCGTCGAATCTTTTTATTTTAGAAATCTTCTCGATGAAATCTATGTAAAATAAACAAAAGTTGCAATAAATTATTTTTTTAATAAAATCAAAATCTCTTAAAAATTAGCACAATCAAAATGATAAAAATTGCCAATATTGAACTGCAAGAGAATGTGTTGTTAGCGCCGATGTCGGGCGTGACCGATTTGCCTTTTCGTAAATTGGTAAAAAGTTTCGGCGCGCCTTTAGTGATTTCGGAAATGATCGCCTCGCGCGCCATGATTTTGCAAACTCGCGAGTCGTTAAAAAAATGTCAAAAAGATGCTTCGCAATATCCAATGTCGGTGCAATTGGCGGGATGCGAACCCGATGTCATGGCAGAAGCGGC